>DATLLM010000515.1:0-5460 GCA_035537855.1 Chloroflexota bacterium
CAGCATCTCCCGCATCCCCGGGCCGCCGCGCGGCCCCTCGTAGCGGATGACGATCACGTCCCCGGGGTTGATCGTGCCCCCGGTGATGGCGGCCATCGCCTCCTCCTCGCGGTCGAAGACGCGCGCCGGCCCGCGGTGCACCGTGCGGTCGTAGCCGGCCACCTTGATCACGCAGCCCTCGGGGGCGATGTTCCCCTTCAGGATCACCAGCCCGCCGGTGGGCTTGATCGGGTCGTCCAGGGGCCGCACCACTTCCTGTCCCGGGGTCTCCGCGGCCGAGGCCGCCTCCTCCGCGAGGGTCCTGCCGGTGGGAGTCAGGCAGGTGCCGTCGATGAAGCCGCCCTCGATCAAGCGGCGGGCGACGAACTGGATGCCCCCGGCCCGGTCGAGGTCGACGGCCACGAAGCGCCCGCCCGGCTTGAGGTCGCAGATCAGGGGGGTCTGGCGCGAGATGCGGTCGAAGTCGTCGATGTTCAGCTCGAGGCCGGCGTCGCGGGCGATGGCGATCAGGTGCAGCACGGCGTTGGTCGAGCCGCCGGAGGCGACCACGCCGGCGATGGCGTTCTCGATCGCCCGGGAGGTGGCGATGTCCCGCGGCCGCAGGTTGCGCCGCAGCATGTCCATCACCAGCTCGCCGGCCAGCTCGCCGACCGAATCCTTGCGCCGGTCGGGCGCCGGGACGCTGCCCGAGCCGAGCGGGGCCAGGCCCATGAACTCCATCGCCATGGCCATCGTGTTCGCCGTGTACTGCCCGGCGCAAGCGCCCTCGGTCGGGCAGGCCGAATCCTCCAGCAGCTTGAGGTCGGCGTCGGACATCTTGCCGGCGGCGTTGGCCCCGACGCCCTCGAAGACCTCCATCACGGTCACGTCCCGGCCCTTGAAGCTCCCCGGCATGATCGAGCCGCCGTAGAGGACGACCCCGGGGACGTTCAGGCGCAGCAGGGCCATGGCCCCGGCGGGAATCGTCTTGTCGCAGCCTACCAGGATGACCATGGCGTCGAAGAGGTAGCCGCGGCCGACGAGCTCGATCGAGTCCGCGATCACCTCGCGCGAGACGAGGGAGGCCTTCATCCCTTCGGTGCCCATGGTCACGCCGTCGCTGATGGCGATGGTGTTGATCTCCATCGGGGTGCCACCGGCGCGGCGGACGCCGTCCTTGACCCGCGCCGCCAGGCGCCGCAGGCCGAAGTTGCAGGGCATCGTCTCGATCCAGCTGTGGGCCACGCCGACGATCGGGCGACGCAGATCGTCGTCGTCGAATCCGATGGCCTTGAGCATCGAGCGGGCGGGGGCCCGGTCGCGCCCATCGAGCAGGGGCTTGCTGTTGCGGCGCAGGTCCTCAGCCGGGGCGCCCTCCCCTGGTGTCGCTTCCCTCGGGGTCTCCATGGTGGGGGTAGTGCCTCCTCTCACGACGCGCTGATTCTACGCCCCGCCGGGCCCGCCGGCGGCGAGCAGGGCGTCGATCTCGGCGCGCTCGGCGGCGCTCAGCTGCCAGGCCGCCGCCCGCACGTGGTCGTCCACCTGCGCGGGCGACTTGGCGCCGCAGAGGCAGACGGTGACCGCCGGGTTGGACAGCACCCAGGCGATGGCCAGCTCGACCAGGGTGTGGCCGCGGGCGGCGGCCCAATCCTGCAGGCGCCCGGCGGTGGCCAGGTTGTGCTGCCCCTCCGCGCCGCTGAATCGGGGCATCCGGGCGCGCTCGTCGTCCGCCGGGAAGACGGTCTGCGGCGTGTACTTTCCGGTCAGCAGCCCTTTCGCCAGCGGGCTATGGGCGAGCACGCCGATGCCCTGGGCCTGGCAGTAGGGGAGGATCTCCGCCTCGACGCCCCGGGCGAGCAGGCTGTAGGCCGGCTGCAACGACTGCACCCCGCTCACCGCCCGGGCGGCCTCCATCTGGGGGACGCTGAAGTTGGAGACCCCGACGTAGCGCACCTTGCCGCTGCGAGTCAGGGCCTCGAACGCGCGCATCGTCTCCTCGATGGGGTGGCCGGCGTCCCAGGAGTGGGCCTGGAGGAGGTCGACGTAGTCGGTGCCCAGCTGGCGCAGACTCGCGCCGATGGCCCGCTCGATGTGCTCGCGGGAGAGGTCGTTGCCCCGCACTTTGGTGGCCAGGAAGAGCTGGTCGCGGGTGCCGGTCCAGGAGCGCAGGGCCTTGCCCAGGGTCTCCTCCGAGCTGCGGTAGGCCTCGGCGGTGTCGATCAGGGTCACCTCGTGGTCGAGGGCGTGGTGCACGGTGCGGATGGCGTCCGCCTCGTCCACCGCCCCCATGCCGCCCCCGATGGGCCAGGCGCCGAAGCCGATGACCGGCACCGGCGGCCCGC
The DNA here is from genome assembly GCA_035537855.1 of Chloroflexota bacterium. Lineage (GTDB taxonomy): Bacteria > Chloroflexota > UBA11872 > UBA12225 > UBA12225 > DATLLM01. The sequence goes on from DATLLM010000515.1 coordinate 2,322, forward strand.
CGCGACCCAGAATGCGCTGCTCCACGAGGTCCTCCTTCAAGAGGCGCTGCGAGTCGCCTCCGGCTGCGGCAGGGGGCGCACGGACTCGGCTCCGGCGTACCCGAAGCCCGGCCCGGCCACGGTGCTGAGGTCGACCCGCCCGCTGCGCCGGGTGTACAGGCCGGGGTGGACGGCGGCCTCGGGGCGCGACGCCTCGGGGTAGAACTGCATCGCGTTGGTCTCGACGCCCATGATCGTCCCGGCGTTTGCGGCGAGGAGCACGTGCGGAATCTGGGCCAGGGCGGGGTTGGTCAGGTCCTGCACCATCAGGGTCATGCCGTGGGCCTTCGCCCAGCACAGGGCCAGCAGGGCGCCCGTCTGCGTCTTGCAGGTTTTCAGCGCGACGCCGGTCCAGCCCAGCTCGCGCCCGCGGCGCACGAGTCGCCAGTCGTGGGCGCTCTCGTCCATGAACAGCGGCTTGCGCGCCGAGACGCTGTGCACGTCCAGGGGGTGCTGCTCCAGCTCGTAGGGGAAGGGCTGCTCGACGTAGAGCAGCATGCCGTAGAGCCGGGGGTGCTCGATCACCAGGCGGTCGAGCGCGTCGTCGACGTACCGCGGATCGAGCACGGTGCAGTTGAAGTCCGCCGAGAGCCAGTTCACGCCCTCCTCGACGGCGATCTGGCCGACGCCCACCAGGCGGCGGTAGTCCCACCCGGCGTCGTCGCCCCGCAGCTTGACCTTGAGGCAGGTCAAGCCGTCGCGCCGGACCCAGTCCCGCAGCAGCACCGGGTAGCCGTCGTCCGGCTCCGTGCCGTCCAGCTCGCCCGGCTCGATCGGGTCTCTGCCCCCCACCAGGTGCCAGGCGGCGAGGGCCGGCGGCGCGGGGACGAGGAAGTCCGCCGGGTAGCGTCCGGCGAAGTCCACGTCCGTCCCGGCGGCCGGGGAGAGGAACGCGGCCAGGTCGGTGGTCAGGTACGGCGGGGCGTAGGTCTGGTAGACGGGGACGCCGGCGGCGTTGCCGTAGGCGTCGTGCAGGGCGACGTCGAACGGGGCGCAGCAGACCAGGGCGGCGAGCCAGGGCATCGGCTCGGCCCCGGCGCGACCGGCGTTGAAGCGCTCGAGCAGGCCGGGGAGGCGGCGGGTCAGGAAGGCGTTCCCGATCTCCAGGGGGTGCCCGCCGAGGTCGTCGCCGGCGTCGCTCCAGGCGCCCGCCAGGCGTCGGGTGAACTCCTTGAGGGCCGTGTGTCGCTCCTCGTAGGGGGTCGCGCTCGGCCAGACCCACTGCACGCTGAGGGGGGTCTCCCCCCAGCCGCGGACGGTGCGCCCGTCCGCCGTCGCCACGTCCAGGGCGACGCGGGCCAGGGTGACGGACGTGAGGGTCTCGGCGCCGAACTTGAGCGGCACGCGGGTGCGGATGGGCAGAAAGTAGAGGGTGGCTTCGAGCGGCCGGACGTCCGTCGGTCTCTTGGGCATCGCAACTCCGGCCGCGGATTATGCCGGTTTCGCTGTGTTAGGCTCTGCCGCCGCGGCGCACGGACGAGGGGGCAAGACCCCGGGGCGGCCGCAGAGGAGGCGGTGGCGTGCCGGGCAGAGGCATGACAGACGCTGAGCTGGCGGCGTTCCTCGCCGAGCCGTGGAACGCCAGAGTGGGCTGCCTGACCGAGGACGGCGCGCCTTACGTCGTGCCGTCCTGGTACGAATGGGACGGGCGCGACTTCTGGCTCGTCGCCCGGGAGCGCTCGGTCTGGGCCCGCTACCTGCGCGACGACCCGCGCGCGTTCCTGTGCATCGACGAGGAGCGGGGCAGCCACCGGCGGGTGCTGGTGCGCGGCCGCGCCGAGGTGGTCGAGACGCCGAACGTCGGCGGGCGCTGGGTGGCCGTAGCCGAACGGATGGCCGCCCGGTATCTTGGAGGGGAGGGGGGTCCGGGCTATCTGGTGCCCACCCTCGACCGGCCGCGGTGGCTGATCCGGGTGCGGCCGGAGAGACTGGTGTCCTGGTCGGGCGGCGACTGGCACCCGCGGTACCTCGAACGGAGCGAGTAAGACGTCATGGCCCTCCTGATTCGCTGGCTGGTGCCTTTCATCGCCGTCCTGCTGGCGTCTTACTTCGTGCCGACGCTGATCGGCGTGAACGACCTCGCGGCGGCGGCCATCTTCGCCTTCTTCCTGGCGGTGCTGAACGCCATCGTGCGCCCCGTCTTGCAGTTCTTCGCCCTGCCCCTGACCTGCATCACGCTGGGCCTGTTCCACTTCGTGATCAACGCCGCCATGTTCGGCCTGGCGGCCTTCTTCGTGCGCGGCGTCACGGTCGAGGGGTTCTGGGGGGCGTTCGTCGGGGCCCTGGTGGTCTCCGTCGTCGGGCTGCTGCTCTCCCTCTTCCTGCCCGACTCCCGGTGAGTCGCTAGCGCCGTCCGGCGACGGCCCGCCGGATCTCGCCGACCAGGGCCGGCCAGCCGGCCCCTTTCTCCACCAGGGCGTCGCCGCCGGCCTGGGCGTAGCGCCGCCGGGTCGCGGCGTCGCCGTCGGTGACCAGCAGGATCACCGCCGGAGCCGTGGCCGTCGCCTTGAGGGCCCGGGTGACGGCGACGCCGTCCGCGCCGAACCGGGAGAGGTCGAGCAGGACGACGTCGGTGCGCGGCCCGGCGGCGCCGAAGAGGAGCTCCCCGGCGCCGGCCGCTTCGCCGGCGACGGTCAGATCGGGCTCGCTCTCCAGCGCCCAGCGCAGGGCCTCGCGGGCCGCCGGGAGGGCGGCCACGATGTAGACGCGGTGCAGCGATGACATGGCGCGTTCCGCGGTCCGCGAGTCCGGCGACGGGGGGTCGATGCGGGTTGGCCGTTCGGCGAACGCTAGGGCTGGACGGTGACGGTGCCGGACATGCCCTGCCCGCCGGCGGCGCCGTGCAGCTTGCAGAAGAAGCGGAACGTGCCGGCCTGGGTGAGGGTGACGCTGCCGCTGTTGCCGGCGGTGATGTTGCCGGTGTCGAACTGACCGCCGTCCGCGGTTGCGGTGTGGGTCGCGCGGTCGCCGTTGACGAACGCGACCGTCGTCCCCACCTTGACCGTGAACTCCTTGGGGCCGAAGGCGAAGTTGGCCATGGCGTTGCTCACCGGCTGAGCCGGTGCCGGCGCCTGGGCCTGGGCCGGTGCCGGCGGGGCCG
>DATLLM010000516.1:0-6993 GCA_035537855.1 Chloroflexota bacterium
GGCGCCCGTTGATAGCGGCATGTGCGGCATCATGGCCTACGCCGGCCGGCAGGACGCCCTGCCGGTCGTGCTCGACGGACTGCGGCGTCTGGAATACCGGGGCTACGATTCGGCCGGCGTCGCCGTGGTCGTGACGGCTCAGTCGCCTTCCCGGCACCAACCCCTGGCGGACCGGACGGTGGCGCTCGCCCTGGCGGCCACGGGCCGCCACGGGAACGCCCCCGGCGGCGCCGTCGCGGACACAGGGGCCAGGGTGGTGGTGCGCCGCGCCCCGGGAAAGCTGGAGCGCCTGGTCACCGCCGTCGCCGACGACGCCGGCCTGAGCGGCCGGGTCGCCATCGGCCACACCCGTTGGGCCACCCACGGACCGCCGACGGAGCGCAACGCCCACCCCCACGCCGACTGCGCCGGCCGGACGGTGGTGGTCCACAACGGGATCGTGGAGAACTACGAGGTCCTCCGGGCGGAGCTGCAAGCGGAAGGGCACCGCTTCGCCTCGCAGACCGATTCCGAGGTCATCGCCCACCTCATCGAGCGCCAGGTGGACGCCGGCGTCCACCTGGCCGACGCCACCCGCCGGGCTCTCACCGAGATTCGGGGGGCGAACGCCGTGACCGTCGTCCACGCCGGCTGGCCGGACCTGCTCCTGGCCGGGCGTACGGGACACGCCGGCGGCCTCGTGCTGGGCCAGGGCGAGGGCGAGATGTACGTCGCCTCGGACCTGCCGGCGATCCTGGAGCGCACCCGCACGGTGGCCTTTCTGGAGAGCGGCGACCTGGCCGTGATCGACGCGGACGGGGCATCGGTCACCCGGCTGGACGGGACGCCGGTGGAGCGCCCCTTCCAGACCGTGCCCTACGACCCCCTGGCGGCGGCGAAGGGGGGCTACCGGCACTTCATGCTCAAGGAGATCCACGAGCAGCCGCGGGCCCTGCTGGACACCCTGCAAGGGCGCCTGCTGCCCCACGCGCCGTGGGCCCGGCTGGAGGACTTCCGGCTGGACGCGGCGGCCGTGCGCCGGCTGCGCAAGGTGACGCTCGTGGGCTGCGGCACGGCCTGGCACGCCGGCCTGGTCGGCAAGTTCCTGATCGAAGAGCTGGCCGGAATCCCGGTCGAGGTGGAGTACGCCTCGGAGTTCCGCTACCGCCGGCCGCTGCTGGACGGCGACACTCTGGTGGTGGCCATCTCGCAGTCCGGCGAGACGGCGGATACGCTCGTCTCCATGGAGGCCGCTCGGTCCGCCGGCGCCCAGATCATGGGCATCGTCAACGTCGTCGGCAGCCAGGCCGCCCGGCTGGCGCTGGCCTCAGCCGGGGTGCTCTACACCCGCGCCGGGCCGGAGATCGGCGTCGCCTCGACCAAGGCCTTCACCTCCCAGCTGGTGGCGCTGGCCCTGCTCGCGCTCCACCTCGGCGGGGTGCGCCAGGCCATCGAGCCGGACGCGGCCCGCGCCTTCGTGCAGTCCCTCGAGGCCCTGCCGGACCAGGCGGCCGCCGTCCTCGGCCACACCGAGCCGGCGACGGCCGCCGGCGGCGGCGACCTCACGGGGCACGCCCTGGCCGCCCTCGCCGCCCGCTACGAGGCCCTCGCCGCCCGCTGCGGACGGGCGCAGGATGTGCTCTACATCGGCCGCGGCGGCCAGTACCCCATCGCCCTGGAGGGCGCCCTCAAGCTGAAAGAGATCAGCTACATCCACGCCGAGGGCTACCCCGCCGGGGAGATGAAGCACGGCCCGATCGCCCTCATCGACGGCGACGTGCCCGTGGTGGCCATCGCCCTGCGCGACCGCGTCTACGACAAGATGCTCTCCAACATCCAGGAGGCGCGGGCGCGCGAGGGGCAGGTGATCGCGGTGGGCACCGCGGGCGACGACGCCTTGGCCGCGAAAGCCGACGACGTCCTCTTTGTGCCGGACACCGACCCCCGCCTGGCCCCGGTGCTCAGCACCATCCCCATGCAGCTGCTCGCCTACTACGTCGCCGTGCGCCGGGGCTGCGACGTCGACCAGCCGCGCAACCTGGCAAAGAGCGTCACCGTAGAGTAGCCTCATCTGCGTGCGGCCGGAAGGGCGCACGGGGCGATGCGCCACGCGGGCGGTTTGTGGGGAGGCCCTCACGCGCGAGACGTGTCTCGACCGGCGTGCCCCAGGGTGAGTGAGGAAGGAATCGGCGATGGCCTGGCAACGGCGTGACCTCTTGCGTTCCCTCTCGGCGGCCGGGGCCGCCCCGACCGCCTGGGCCCTGGCAGCCTGCGGCGCATCCGGGACCAGCCCGGGAGCGCAGACCCCGGACAAGCTGGGGCCGGCGACCCTGCGCCTGCTCTACCGGGGCGGGCAGTACGAGGACGAGTTCCACAGCGTACGCAACCCGGACTTCGAAGCCAAGTACCCCGGGGTCAAGGTGCAGATGGAGAGCACCGCCGGGAGCGACCACTACACCAAGGCCCTCGCCGCCGCCGCCGGCGGCACGTCGACGGACCTGATCTGGAGCTCCACCGGCTCGGGCGGCTACTTCTCTTTCGCCGTGGGCAAGATCATCCGCCCCGTCGACGACATCGCCACCCGCGACAAGTTCGACTTCAAGCAGTACTACGAGACGTCGATCAAGTCGCTGCGGCGGGAGAACAAGCTCTACGGTCTGCCCATCCTCTGCCACCCCTCGATCAGCATGATCTGGTTCAACCAGTCCGCGCTCGAGAGCGTGACCAACACCATGCCGGACAAGAACTGGACGCTCGATCAGCTCCTCGAGCTGTGCAAGCGCTTGACCAAGCCGACCGGCGACCCCGGCAGCAGCACCTGGGGCTACACCGTCTACACCGCCGCCCGGGGGATCAAGAGCATGGCCCGGGCCTGGGGCGGAGAGACGTTCTCCGCCGACGGAAAGACCTCCCTCTTCACCTCGGACCCGGTGATCAACTCGGTCACCTGGCTCTACGAGATGATGCACAAGCACCGCGTGTCCCCGACGCCGGACGAGCTGAAGGGCATCCAGGGCGGGGTGGACACCCTGTTCGGCAACGGCCGCGGGCCGATGACGCGCAACAGCACGTCCTTCCTGCGCAACGCCCAGCAGCAGGTCAAACCCCCGGCCAAGTACTGGGCGGCGCCGCACCCTAAGCCGGCCGGACCGAACACGAACAACGGCTCGGCCTGGGAGTCGGACGTCTGGACCATGTCCAGCACCACCAAGTTCCCCGAGCAGGCCTGGAAGCTGATGCTGCACCTGACGGACAAGGAGAGCGGGCTCGTCCTGGCCAAGAGCACCGGCAGCCTCAACGGGCGCCCGGACGTCTGGCGCGCGCCGGAGATCCTCAACGAGAACCCCATCCGCAAGGTGATGGTGGAGACGATGGAGTCGGCGCTCCCCTGGACGACCACCTACAACACCCGCTTCGTGGAGTACGAGGCCAAAGTGAACGAGCTGCTCGCCCCCGTCTGGACGGGAGCGCAAGCGCCGACCCGCTCGTTCATGGAGGACTGCAACCGCCAGCTCCAGACGGTGCTCGACCTGCCCCCGCCCGGCGCCGGCTGAGCGCACTCCCCGCCGGGAGACCTCTCCAAGCGGCCCCGGCCGGACGCTAGCGCACCGGCTGAGGCCGCCCGGCCTCGCAGAGCACGACCGTGCCCTGCCGGTCGGCGTGGTACGTCAGGCGCCGCCCGTTCGCGTCCAGCTCGATGACGTAGCCGGGGACGATGACCTGGATGTAGGAGCGCCCCGGCTCGGGGCAGCCCAGGCTACCGTCCGGCCAGTCGCGGTCCGCGGCCTGCACGGTGCGCACCCGGTCCGCCGGCACCCCCGCCCGGGTGGCGGCGTCCGCGCTCGCCCGGCGCACGGCCTCATCGCGGGTCAGCGCCCCGCCGGCGGCGCCGGTTCCGGCTCCGGGCGTAGCCGTGCCGGGGGCCTCCGCCGTGCGGCAGGCCGCCGACCCGGCGGCCAGCAGAGGCAGGCCCAGGGTCACCACCGGGCCGGCGATGGCGCGTCGCTTCATCGTCTTCACCCTACCCTACCTGGCCGCGGGTCTGCCCGGCCATCACCCGCTGCCCACTCCGGCCCGTGCCCTCGGGCGCCCCGGCCTCACCGCGGGATGGCCCCTTCGCCGGCGGCGTCCAGGCTGCCCAGGCTGCGCCGGGCCCGGCGCAGGTGGGAGCTCAGGTCCTCCCGGGCGTTGCCGAGCATGATGATCGCCCGCGCCAGGCGCCCCTCGAGCTCCTCCTGCGCCGCCCGCAGACCATCCTGGGCGCCGTCGAGCGCCGCCTCCAGCTCGTCCGCGTCCACCGCCCGCGGCGCCTTGAGCGCCGTCTGGAAGACGAGCAGCAGGTAGGGCAGGAACAGGCTGTAGCTGATCAGGACGACGTTGCGCCGCAGCAGGTCCACCTGCGTGCCCCAGCACAGGTCGTAGACCGCATCCGGCACGGCGGCGACGCAGTAGGGCACCGTCAGCCGGGGATCGACGTACTTGCGCACCTCTTGCGCTTTCTGGAGCACCACGCTCTCGATCTGGCGCTTGAGGCGCACCCGCTCGTCCGAGCTCTCGCTCGCGTCGAAGGCCTGCAGGAGCGCGGACGCCGGCCACTTGCTGTCCACCGGCAGGATCAGGTCGTTCGGCAGGCGCAGCCCGAACTCCACCACCTTGTTGCCCACCCGGAAGTCGCGCACCTGCCACTCCGCCGGAAGCTGCGCCAGGGCCTGCTCCAGCACCCGCTCGCCGGCGGCGCCCTTGCTGTACGACCCGGCGAGCACCCCCTCCAGGCGGCGGATGCTCTCCGCCGCGGCGCGCTCCGAATCCTGGCGCGCCTGGGCGTAGGCCTGGAGGGTCAGCAGGCGCGCGGCCATGTCCCGCAGGTACCAGACGCCGAGGACGATGACCAGGACGAGCAGCAGGGTGAGCGCGGCGAGCAAGACCGGAGCGGTCACACCAGGGGCAACGGCCGGGAGGAACGGAAGTTCCAGCCGCTCCGAGGCCTCTCGGGCCGCCGGCCCCCTAGACGAAAGCAGTGGCTCCGTCCGGCCCGGTCAGGGGTGAGCGCCGCCAGTTGCGGATGGGGCGGTCCGGCACGCCGGCCGGGTCGAGCTCAACGCCCAGACCCGGCGTCTCCGGGATCTCCAGGTAGCCGTCCTTCAGCACCACCGGCTGCTGGAGCAGGCTCGACCGGGGGCCCTCGTCGTCCGGGTGGTACTCCAGGATCAGGAAGTTGTGCGTCGAGGCGGCGAAGTGCACGTTCACCGCCGTGGCGATCGGCCCGGTCGGGTTGTGCGGCGCGACCACGACGTAGTTCGCTTCGGCGATGGCGGCGATCTTCTTCATCTCCAGCAGGCCGCCGCAGATGCAGACGTCCGGCTGGATGATGTCCGCCCCACCCCGGGCCAGCAGGTCGCGGAACTGGAACGAGGTGTAGAGCATCTCGCCGGTGGCCACCGGAATGGGGCAGGTCTGCTTGAAGACCCCGAGGGCATCGATGTTCTCCGGCCGCAGGGGCTCCTCCAGGTAGAAGGGGTTGTACGGCTTGACCGCCTCGGCCATCTGCTGCGCCTTGACCGGCTCGAAGATGCGGGCGTGCGGATCGAGCCCGATCTCGACGTCCGGACCGACGGCGTCGCGCACGGCGGCCAGCCGGGCGGCGGCGGCGCGCACCACCGCCGGCCAGGGCAGCTTCTCCGCGTCCGGCGGGTGGGGCGCCATCTTCAGGGCGGTGTAGCCGTAGGTCTCGATCAGCCGCAGCGCGCTCTCCGCGCAGGCCTCCGGCGTCGCCCCGCCGCAGCTCTGGTAGACCCGGACCCGGTCGCGGCACTTCCCGCCCAGCAGGCGGTAGACCGGCAGCCCGGCGGCCTTGCCCAGGATGTCCCACAGGGCGTGCTCGATGCCCGAGATGGCGGCGTTGACCACCGAGCCGCCGGGGAAGCGGGTGTGGGCGTAGAGGTGGTGCCAGATGCCGGTGATGTCCCGCGGGTCCCGCCCCACGATCCAGGTGGCGAAGTCCGCGATGACGGCCGCCACGGCGTCGTTCGGGCCGACCGGATACGGCTCGCCGATGCCGCTGAGGCCCTCATCGGTGTGCACGCGGCAGACCAGGAAATCGCGGTAGCCCATCGGCGCCGGCAGGGTCTCGATGCGGGTGATCTTCACGGCGGGAACTATACTCGCCGCGTCGCAGCCCGCCGGCGGCGGGGCAGCATGGTCGGAACGAGGCAGGGAGAGGGAACGTCGGATGGTGGACGGGCAAGCGCTTCGAGTGGCCCAGATCGGGTGCGGTCAGATCTCGACCGCCCACTTCAAGTCCTACGCGGAGTCGCCGGCCGTGCGGCTCGTCGCCGTGGTCGACACCGACCGCGACGCGGCGGCGGCCGCGGCGGCGGCCGCGGACGTCCCCTGGACGGAGCGCTTCGAGGACGTCCTCGAGCGGGAGGACGTGCAGCTCGTCTCCGTCGCCACGCCCCACTTTCTGCACGCGCCGCAGGTGGTCGCCGCCGCCCGGGCGGGCAAGCACATCCTGTGCGAGAAGCCCCTGACCACCTCGCTCGAAGCGGCGGACGAGATGCTCGGCGCCGCGAAAGCGGCCGGCGTCACGCTCGGGATGTGGCTCACCGTGCGCTACCAGGCCAACATCCGCGCGGCGCGCGCCCTGGTGCAGGCCGGGGCCATCGGCGAGATCGTCAACATCCGCCTGCCGGACGTGCACAACAAGGTGCCGGACTACTACCAGCGTGGCGTCGGCGGGCGCGCCCGGCCGAGCACCTGGCGAGGCGGCAAGCAGACCAGCGGCGGCGGCGCCCTGATCATGAACGCCATCCACCAGATCGACGCCCTGCGCTTCGTGACCGGGCTCGAGGTCTCCCGGGTCAGCGCCGAGTGGGTCAGCTTCACCGGACTCGCCGAGGTGGAGGACATGATCGCCGTGCTGTTGCGCTACAGCAACGGGGCCATCGGCTCGATCGACACGGCCAACTACGCTCCCGGCGGGGGCGAGCCCTCGGTGCTCCGCCTCTACGGCAG
>DATLLM010000517.1:0-3121 GCA_035537855.1 Chloroflexota bacterium
ATTCTGGTCGGGGCGGCGCATTGACGGAGCGGGCGGGAACCGTTAGCGTATCGCCATGACGAGTGGCGAAACGCAGCTTCACGGGTTGAAATCCGGTGTCTCGCGGCGCGGGCTCCTGGCCGGGATCGGCGGCCTGGCCGGCGGGGTCTCCCTGCTGACGGCCGCCTGCGGCGGCGCCGGCGGCGGCGCCACCGGGGCGGCGCCGTCCGGGGCGGGCGTCTCCGGCAAGCTGAGCATCGCCCTGGTGGGGGACGTCCAGCAGCACCCCGTGGCGATCCTGGACGGATTCAAGGCGCAGCACCCCAAGCTGCAGGTGGAGACGATCGCCGGGCCCTGGAACGAGACCCTGAACAAGATCGCCGAGATGGTGGTGGCGGGGACGCCGCCGGACGTGTGGTACGGCGAGAACGGGCGGGCGACGGGCTGGGGCCCGCGGGGGATGATCCGCGACCTGGCGCCGTACATCAAGCGCGACCTGAAGGAAGCGGACTACTTCCCGGTGGCGGTGTCCAAGGACCCGACGAACAAGCAGTGGGGGGTCGCCGGCGACCTGCAGGTGGTGGCCCTGTTCTACAACACGGCCGCGTTCGAGGAGGTGGGGGTCAAGCCGCCGACCCCGGACTGGAAGCTGGACGACCTGATCGACGCGGCCCGCCGGCTGACCGATCCGGCGAAGAAGCAGTTCGGCTTCTACAGCCAGCCGAGCTACATCACCACCAGCTGGTACCTGTTCCCCAAGATCTTCGGCACCGGGGTGCTGGACGAGACCCTGACCAAGGCCCAGTTCACCCTCCCCAAGGTGCAGGAGGCCTTCCAGGCCCTCGTCGGCTTCGCCGACCGGGGGCACGCCCCGCCGTTCGTCGACCAGGCGAAGTACCCCTTCGCCCCGGCGGCGAACTCGGAGGGGCGCAGCGCCATGTCCTTCGGCATCTACGGGGCGATGGCCGGGCCGGCGTACAAGGACTTCACGTTCGACGTGGAGATCCTGCCCACCGGGCCGGCGACGCGCTGGGCGACGGTCATCGCCAACGTCTGGGTGGTCGACAAGAACACGGCCGCCGGCGACGCCGGCTGGGAGTGGATCAAGTGGCACAGCCTGCTCGAGCAGCAGGTGATCCGGGCCGCCTCCGGCACCGGCCTGCCGATGCAGCGCAAGGCGGCCGACCAGGTGATCGGCCAGGCCCCGGCGCCGCCGAAGAACCGCAAGGCCTTCCTGCGCAGCCTGGACTTCGCCGGGACGCTGGGCGAGAACGCCGTCTGGCAGGAGTGGCGCACGGTGGCCCAGGATGAGCTGCTCAAGGCGTTCCGCAAGGAGCAGCCCCTGGTGAACACCCTCCAGGAGGTCAACCGGCTGGCCCAGGTGGAGCTGGACAAGTTCTACAAGAAGTAGCCCCGCCGGGCCGGCCCGGCGGGGGCGACTCCCCCTGGCCGGGGCCGCCGGGGCCGCCGGGGCCGCCGGGGCCGCCGGCGCCCGGGGCCGCGCGGTAGACGAAGTCCAGGATGGCGGCGAAGCTCGGGTCGTAGCCGCCGGCGGCGGCCGGGCCGGTGGTGTCGACCCGCAGCACCGGGGTGTCCAGATCGAGGGGCCGGAACGCGCCCGCCAGCAGCTGCTGGCGGACGCGCGGCGCCTGGACGGCGTCGAAGTGCCCGGGGTGGCGCTCGCCCCGCGCGTTGCGCTCGACGTAGCGCCGGGAGATCGTCTCCGGGTCGCCCCCGCAGAGGAGCTGGACGGCCGGGGCCAGGCGCAGCAGGGGGGCCAGGTCCGGCTCGGCGAGGCCGGGGTAGAAGTTCGACTCCAGGATGACGCCACCGCCGGCTTCGAGGACGCGGCGCCCGGCGGTGTAGAGCAGGTGCATCGCCGCCCGGCCGAGGGCGGCCGAGGCCGCCCGGTCGGGCGCGCCGAGGGTCTCCAGGAGCGACTCCTTGAGGTCGTCTTTGGCCACGATGGGCAGGGCCAGGGCCGGACCGAGGCGCCGGGCGAGGGTGGTCTTGCCGCTGCCGGGGGCGCCGCCGACGATGACGATCAGGCGCAGCGGCGGGCGGGCCGGCCGGGGGCGGGCTCCGGTCACTGCCGGTCTCCCTCTATGCTTTGGGTGACGGACACAACGGGCGCGGGGATTCTATGCTCTGGGGGCCGCCCCCGAGCCCCCGCAGGCGGACGCCCGCGGGCGGCGGCGGTATCGGGGCGCGGCTCCGGGCTGCCGGCGGGCCCACAGCGGGCGCCGCGGGACGGCGGGGCGCCGGAGGATCGACCTCCGGACGCCCCGCGCGAGCGACGCGCAGACGCGACGGGAGAAGGCTGTGGAACGAGACGACCCGAACGGCAAGGCGAGCGCCTCCGGGGCGGGTGACGCCGCGGACGACGTGGTCGCCGCGGCCGAGACGGTGGACGCGGTGGACGCGGCGGCGCCGGTGGGCGGGGCGGACGCGACGGAGGCGGCGCGCCAGGTCGAGGACTTCGGCGAGTTCGGCCTGAGCGCGGCCGTGCGCCGCTCGCTCGACGAGCTGGGCTTCGAGGCGCCGACGCCGGTGCAGCGGGCGACGATCCGGCTGCTGCTGGCCGGCCGGGACGTGATCGCCCAGGCCCAGACGGGGACGGGGAAGACGGCCGCGTACGGCATCCCCATGGTGGAGCGGATCGACGCCGCCCGGCGGCGCCCTCAGGCCCTGGTGCTGGCCCCGACCCGGGAGCTGGCGGTGCAGGTGGCCGAGGCGCTGCACCAGCTGGGCAAGCACAAGGGGGTGGTCGTCCTGCCGGTCTACGGCGGGCAGCCGATGGACCGCCAGCTGCGCGGTCTGCGGATGGGCGTCCACGTGGTGGTGGGCACGCCGGGGCGGCTGCTCGACCACCTGCGCCGGGGGACGCTCGACCTGGGCGGGGTGGCGCTCGTCGTCCTCGACGAGGCGGACGAGATGCTGGACATGGGCTTCCTCGAGGACGTCGAGGCCATCCTGACGGCGGTGGACGAGCACGTCGCCCAGTCCGCGGCGCGCAGCGCCGCCGACCGGCGCGCGGCGCGCGGCGCCGGAGGGGCCGAGGACGCCGGAGGGGCCGAGGACGCCGAAGACGAGGACGAAGCGGCCGGAGCAGGCGAGCCGGAAGCGGCCGCCGCCCCGGTGG
>DATLLM010000518.1:0-3700 GCA_035537855.1 Chloroflexota bacterium
TACCCGGGGTGAGGAACGGCCGCGGGCGGCAGACGCCACCGATTCTGTGCCCTATCCGCGGCGGCGGAACTCCGCGCGGGAGTCGAGCCCGATCCTCGCGGCGGCCAGGCGAGGGTCGCCCCGCGGCGCCACCGCGCGCAATTGCGATCTCTACGGCACGCAGCGCCCCTCCTGCCCGTACGGCACGCAGCGCCCCTCCTGCCCGTTCGCGTTCGCGTCCACACTCCGCGTCCGAAGACTCTTCACCTCTCGGTTGTCTCCGGGATGATCGCCCCGTGCGCGGCCAGCGTGGCGCGTAGCGCCGCCGGATCGACCGCGCGCACCGAGCGCGCCCCCTGCACCGCGAGCGCGGCCGCTGCGCCGGCGGCCTGGCCGGTGGCCATGCAGGTGGCCTGCACCCGGTAGGCCGAGTTCGCCGCCTGGTCGCCGGCGATGCTGCGCCCGGCCACGAGCAGGTGGTCGCTGCCGGCGGGGACGAGGGCCCCGTAGGGGATCGTCGCCACCACGCCCCGGGCGAGGGGCCGGATGTCGATCTCGATGCTATCCGGCTGGTGGATGTCGATGGGGTAGAAGCTGTAGCCGATGGCGTCCGGCCAGACGAATCCCGAGGTGTAGCTCGCCGCCGTCACCTCCCGCTCCCCGGCGATCCGCCAGGTCTCGCGCACGCCGCACTCGCCGGCGACGAAGCTGACTCGCAGGGACTCGCAGCCCGGCACCCGGCGCAACAGGCGGTACACCCGGCCGACGGCCGCCCGGCCCTTGAGCTCGGCCGCCGTGCGGGAGGGCGACGTCGAGCCGTCGATGTCCACGATGTGGTTGCAGCTGCCACCGCCCTGACTCAGCTCCCGGTAGAGGGGCGGTCGGCCGGCCTTGTGGTCGGTCGGCAGGATCTCGCCCGCGGCCAGCGCCGCGGCGTGCTCCTCGGCCAGCGCCTCGACGTCCACCCGGTCGAGGTCGTAGCCGTCCAGTCCGTAGATCAGGGTGCCGGGCTGCAGGCGGGCGCTCTTGTGGCGGGCGTAGCCCATCATCCCGGCCACGTCCGCGTCGCCGGTGGCGTCCACCACCGTCCCGGTGAGCAGCACCTCCAGCCCGGACTTGCCGGTCACCACCAGGGCCAGCCGGCTCGTCCCGCGCTCGCCGCCGGCAGCGGCCGGCGGCAGGGGGCGCACGGCGGCCGGCATCTCGTGCAGGCGCAGGCGCACGCCGGCGGCGAGGCACAGGTCGTCCAGCACCGAAGCGTAGACGAAGCGATTGACGCGGATCTGGTGCAGCCAGTGGGCGGGCCCGGGATCGGCGCCGAAGTCCGGCAGCTCGGCGCCGCCGCGGCGCACCGTCTCCTCAACGATCTCCCAGCCGATCCCGGCGATGATCTGCCGCCCCCAGGCGTGGAACAGGCCGGGGAAGTTCACCGCCGCCGTGACCGTCGTCCCGCCCAGGATGCCGTTCTTCTCCACCAGCGCCGTGCGGGCCCCGGCGCGGGCGGCCTGGATCGCCGCCACCACGCCGGCCGGTCCGCCGCCGACCACGACCACGTCGTAGCGCTCGCTCACCGGCAGGTCGGCGCTGAAGGGCAGCGTCTGCGTCACCTGGCGCCGCCGGTCGCCGTCGCCGCCGGCGCGGCCGGGGCCACCGCCTTGCCCAGCAGGGGCTCGACCACCGGGACGATCGCCGCCATCGCCTGGCGGGCGGAGGCCGTCCCGGCCAGCGTCTCGTTGAGGGCCTTGGCGTACTCGGCGCGCACGGCCGCCCAGTCGCCGTTGATCGGCTCCGTCCGGGCGTAGGCGAACGCGTCGAGCGCCAGCCGGGCGCTCGCCGGGCGCTGGTCGGGCCGCAGCACGAGCGGCCCCTGCGCCACCTCCTTCAGGGTGGGAATCGTCACCCCGAGGCGGGCCAGGTTCTCGTACATCGGCTTGCTCACCAGGTAGGTGAACGCCGCCCAGGCGGCGTCCTTGTTCTTGCTCCCCGCCGCCAGGCTGATCCCCGCCGAGGCGGTGCGGGTCAGGCGCGTCTTGCCCCGCGGCAGGGCGAAGATGTCCCAGTCGAACTCCGCCTTGTTGTAGGGGTTGTAGTCCGAGAGGGCGACGACCATCCCCACCCGGCCGGAGTTCCAGCCGGGGTCGCTCGCCCGCTCCGGCCACACCCGGTGGCGGGTGACCAGGTCGACCACCCACTGCACCTGCTCGACCGCCGGCGTCTCGTGCAGCGTCCAGCGCGTGCGGCTCTTGTCGACCAGGTCGCCGCCCTCCTGCCAGGCCTTGACGATGGGGAAGTTGTCCGTCGAGGCGCCGACGCCCCAGGTCTGCTCGCCGCCGGCGCCGCGGCTGAGCGCCTGCGCCGCTTTGAGGAAGTCGTCCCAGGTCCAGCTCTCCTGGGGCGGGGCCACCCCGTTGCGCGCGAAGAGCCCGAGGTTGGCCAGCAGGACGGTGGTGGTCGCCCACAGGGCCACGCCGTACTGCTTCCCGTCCCACTCGTAGTCTTTGAACGAGGTCTCGAAGTAGGCCTCCGGCTTCAGGTCCCGCTCCCGGCGCAGGAAGGGGCCGAGGTCGGCCGGGATGCGCGCCTTGACCAGGGTGGGGTTGATGTAGCAGTGCGTCCAGAAGACGTCGGGCGGGGTGTCCGCGGCCACGGTGGTGACCAGCTTCTGCTGCACCTCGGCGATGCCCCCGCCACCCTCCTGAAGGTCGATGGTCACCGGACCGCCCCGGGCGTTGAACTGCTCGACCACCGGCTGATAGCGCCCCTGGTCGACCGCGCCGGCCTGCTGGCTCATGAACGTCACCGTGCCCCGGGCGGCGCTTCGGGCGCCGGGCGCCGCTGCGCCGTCCCCCTGGCCCTGGCAGGCGGCGAGCACCCCGCCGCCCAGCCCGATCACCCCGCCGAGCGCCAGGCGGCGCCTGACCGCCCCCCCGGGTCGTCCCCGCAGATTCCCCATCGCCGTCCTCCCGTTGGGGACAGTATGCGCCCCCGCCGGAGATGGGCGGGTGGACTCCCTTAAGGCAGGAGCGGACTCCGTTTGGCTCGGCGGTACTCGCCCGGCGAGCAGCCCTCGCTGCGCCGGAAGACGCGGTCGAGGTACGAGTGGTCGCGGTAACCCGTCTCGGCGGCGATCTCCTTGACCGAGTGGCCGGTAGACAGGAGCAGCTCGCGCACGCGGTTGAGCCGGTAGCGGGCGACGTACTGCACCGGCGGCAGGCCGGTCAGGCGCCGGAACAGGGCGGAGAAGTAGGCCGGATGGAGGTGCACCGCGCCGGCCAGCTGCTCGAGCGTCAGGCGGCGGGCGTAGTCGCGCTCGATCAGCCGGAAGACCGGCACCAGGCGGGCCAGGTCGCCCTCCGGGCGCAGCGCGGCCCCGGCGCCGGGCGCCGCCGTCGAGCGCACGAGGGCCGCCAGCAGGGCGGTGGCGTAGCCCCCGGCGGCCAGGACGCAGCCGGGGCGGGCGAGCTGCAGCTCGGTCACGATCTGCCGGGCGAGGCCGAGCAGCTCGGCCATGACCTCGGGCGACGGGCGGTGGTGCAGCGGCAGGCCGCAGGCCTCCGGGAGGTCGAGCACGCCGTAGAGGCGGGCCGAGAAGTGCACGGCGTAGAGACGGAACGGGTTGTGCGGGTCGTGCCGGCCGGCGCGCACCACCTGCGGCGGCAGCAGCAAGGCCTCCCCCGGCTCGACCCGGACGGCGGCGCCCCCCACCTCGTAGTCCTGTCTC
>DATLLM010000519.1:0-2909 GCA_035537855.1 Chloroflexota bacterium
GCTTCCACCCCCGCTGCCCGCTGGCGCAGGCGATCTGCCGCCGGGAGACGCCCCCGGAGGTGCCCTTCCCGGACGGGGTGCTCGCCGCCTGCCACTTCGCGACGGAGGTACGGCAGCATGCCGCCGCGCCCGCGCGCTGACGCCGGCGGGCCGGCCGTGCGGGGGGGCACGGTGGTGACGCTCGACGGCGGCTGGCGGATCGGGCGGTGGGACGTGCTGACCGGCGCCGACGGGCGGATCGCCGCCCTGACCCCCCCGGGGCGGCCGCGGCCGGGGGAGGAGACGGTGGACGCCCGGGGGATGCTCGTCCTGCCCGGCCTGGTGCAGGCCCACGTGCACCTCTGCCAGACGCTCTTCCGGGGCCTGGCGGAGGACCGCCCCCTGCTGCGCTGGCTGCGCGAGCGGATCTGGCCGCTCGAGGCGGCGCACGACGCGGCCTCGCTCGCCGCCTCGGCCCGGCTGGGGATCGCCGAGCTGCTGCTCGGGGGGACGACGGCGATCCTGGACATGGGCACCGTGCGGCACACGGACGCCCTGTTCGAGGCGGCCGAGGCGAGCGGGCTGCGCTACAGCGGGGGGAAGGCGATGATGGACGCCGGCGCCGGCGTCCCCGCCGGACTGCGGGAGGGCCGGGCGGAATCGCTCGCCGAGAGCGAGCGCCTGGCCGGCCGCTGGCACGGCGCCGCCGGCGGCCGGCTGCGCTACGCCTACTGCCCGCGCTTCGTGCTCTCCTGCAGCACCCCCTTGCTGCGGGAGGCGGGCGCGCGGGCGGCGGCCGGCGGGCTGCTGGTGCACACCCACGCCAGCGAGCAGCTGGACGAGGCGGCGACCGTCCGCCGGCTCACGGGGCGCTCCAACATCGCCGCCCTGGCGGCGCTCGGTCTGGCCGGCCCGAACGCCTGCCTCGCCCACTGCGTCTGGCCCGAGCCGGACGAGCTGGAGATCCTGGCCGGCGGCGGGGCGACGGTGGTGCATTGCCCGTCGAGCAACCTCAAGCTGGGCTCCGGGATCGCCCCGCTGGCGGCGTTCGTCGCCCGGGGGATCAACGTCGCCCTCGGGGCGGACGGGGCGCCGGGCAACAACCGCCTGGACGGCTGGGAGGAGCTGCGCCTGGCCGGGCTGCTGAGCAAGGTGCAGGCGGGGGTGGCCGCCGTGCCGGCGCGGTCGATCCTGGCCCTGGCCACCCGCGGCGGGGCGCGCGCCCTGGGACTCGACGGGGAGATCGGGAGCGTCGAGGTGGGGAAGCAGGCCGACCTGGCGGTCGTCGACCTGCGCGGGCCGCACGCCGCCGGCTTCGACGACGAGGGGCCGGAGGACGTCTACACCCGCCTGGTGTACGGCGCCCGGGCGTCCGACGTGCGCACGGTGCTGATCGGCGGGCGGGTGGTGGTGCGGGACGGGCGCCTGCTGAGCCTCGACCGGGACGACGTCGTGCGGACGGCGCGGGAGCAGCGGGCGCGCCTGCTGGAGCGGGTGCGGCTCCCCTGAGGGCCCTGAGGGCCCTGAGGGCCAGGGCGCGGGCGGGCGCGGCACCGGAGTTGCGTACAGCGCAGGCGGACGCCCCAGGGGCGGCGTGTACGATGTTGGCGAAGGTGAGACGGAGCCGGCGGCGGAGCGAGGGACGGTGAACCGGTGAGCGGGGGCTACGCCCGCGGCCTGCGCGTCCTCGGCCCGCGAGAGGCGGCGCTCCTGGCCGCCGAGCGGGGCGTGCTCGGGGAGGCGCGGGAGGCCCTGGCCTCTCTGGACGCCGCGCCCGAATCCCTGCTCGCCCTGCGCCAGGCGGCGAGCGACCTGGACGACCTGTTCCTGCTGGTGGTGGTCGGGGAGTTCAACGCCGGGAAGTCCGCCCTGCTCAACGCCGTGCTCGGAGCGCGCTTCCTGATCGAGGGGGTGACCCCGACGACGGCGGAGATCACGGTCATCCGGCACGGCGAGCCCAGCGGGCAGGGCGAGCCGGCCGCGCCGCCGGAGACGCGGGCCGTGCCGCAGGCGGACGGGACGCTGCTGCTGACGGCGCCGGCGGCGCTGCTGCGCGAACTGTCGATCGTGGACACGCCGGGGACGAACGCCATCATCCGGCGCCACGAGGCGATGACCCGGGAGTTCATCCCGCGCAGCGACCTGGTGCTGTTCGTCACCTCCGTCGACCGGCCCTTCACCGAGTCCGAGCGGGCCTTCATGGAGCACGTCCGGGCCTGGGGCAAGAAAGTGATCGTCGTCCTGAACAAGATCGACCTGCTGTCGGACGGGGCCCAGCTGGTCGAGGTTGAGCGATTCGTCGCCGAGGGGGTCAGCCGGCTGCTCGGATTTACGCCCCAGGTCTTCCCCGTCTCGGCCCGCCTGGCGCTCGAGGCCAAGACCGGCGCGCTGGACGGCGTGGCGCGGGACGAGGCCTGGCGCGCCAGCCGCTTCGAGGCGCTCGAGCGCTACCTGGTGGAGACGCTGGACGAGGCGGAGCGGGTGCGCCTGAAGCTGCTGAATCCGCTCGGCGTCGCCGAGCGGGTCACCGCCCAGGAGCTGACCCGCAACGCGGCCCGCCTGGAGACGCTGCGCGCCGACCTGCGGGGCACGGACGAGATCGAGGGGCAGCTGACCGTCTACCAGTCCGACCTGCGCCGGGACTTCAACCGCCGGCTGCTGGAAGTCGAGAACGTGGTCTACGAGCTGAACGACCGGGCGGACGCCTTCTTCGACGAGACGCTGCGGCTGGGGCGCCTGTTCGACCTGTTCAACGCCGACCGGCTGCGGGCCAACTTCGACCGGCAGGTGATCGCGGACAGCGCGACGCGGATCGACGCGACGGTGCAGTCGATCGTCGACTGGCTGCTCGACCAGGAGCAGCGGCTGTGGCGCTCGGTCGCCGAGTTCGTCGGGCGGCGCCAGCTCGGGGCGGTGGCGCTGCCCCCGCC
>DATLLM010000520.1:0-6501 GCA_035537855.1 Chloroflexota bacterium
AGGAAGGTGCGCGTGCGACGCGAGTCGTAGGCCCCGAAGAGGCGCAGGAAGAACGGCCAGATCAGGGCGGCGGCGAAGATGATGGGGGGCTTGATGAACGGCTCGGGCGTCACCGGATCGCCGATCTGCACCGCCCGGCGGCCGACCTCGGCGAGCAGCAGCGCGAGGCAGGTCAGGGTGGCGTCGGCGATGAACAGCAGGGCCAGGAGCCGGTCGGCGAAGCCTTTGAGCATCTCGTAGCCGCAGGGTCGGGTCTACCCGGAGGTCCGGGGCGCCGTGCACGGGCCCCGCCGGGTACGGGCCCCGCATGGTAACAACGGTAACAACGGCTCCTGGAGGGAAAGAGGCGCGTCCGGCCGCAATAGGTTACCGCGGGCCGGCCGCGGGGACGACCGATTCGTACGCGGCGACGGTCTGGGCCACCATCGCCTGCACCGAGAAGCGGCGGCGCACGTCCTCCCGTCCGGCGGCCGCGAGCTTCGCGGCGAGCGCCGGATCGTCCAGCAGCCGGGAGACCTGCCGCGCCAGGGCGTCGACGTCTCCGGCTGGCCCGAGCAGCCCGGTCTCGCCCTGGCGCACGACGTCCCGCGTGCCGACCACGTCCGTGGCCACCACCGGCGTGCCGGCGCTCAGGGCCTCGATCGGGGTGTAGGGCAGCCCCTCGAACCGGGAGGTGAGCAGGAAGACGTCGAAGGCCCCGACCAGCTCGCGGGCGTCCGGGCGGTAGCCGGGGAAGCTGAGCCGGTCGTGCAGGCCCAGGGCCGCCGCCCGGCGGCGCACCTCCGCCTCCTGCTCGCCGCCCCAGACCCAGACGAAGCGCACGTCCGGGTACCCCGCGGCCACCCGGGCGGCGACGGCCAGCCAGGTGGCGGGGTCCTTCTGGGCGGTCATCCGGGACACGGTGCCGACGATCCTGGCCCCGTTCCACCCCTCGCGGCGCCGCACGACCGCCCGCCGCTCGGGATCGGGCGGTTCCGGCAGGTCGACCCCGTTGGGAATGGTCGCCACCCGCTCCCGGGGGACGACGCCGAACGCGACCGCCGCTTCGGCCTCGGTCGGCGAGACGGCGACGAGGCGGTCGGTGACGCGCCCCAGGAGCCGCTCGACGGCGAGGAAGGTGCGCCGGCGGCCGGCGCTCCCCGGGGTGAGGAAGGCGAAGCCGTGGGGCGTGTACACCACCCGCGGCCGGGGGCGTCCGGCCAGGACGGCGGCCGGGCGGGCGACGGCCCCGGCGATCGACGAGTGGGCGTGGACGACGTCGAAGCGTCCCCGGCGCAGCAAGGCGGCCAGGGTGCGCGTCGCGCGCAGGTTGGCCGGGGCGAGTGGCCGGCGCTCCATCGGCACCTCGTGGCCGGGGATGCCGGCGGCGGCGAGGTCGTCCCAGAACGAGACGTCGCCGAAGGCCTCGCCGCGCACCCGGGGGCAGGCCACCTCCGCCTCGCAGCCGGACGCGCGCAGCCCCTGGGCCAGCTCGAGCAGGTGCCGCTTGGTGCCCCCGATGGTCGACTCCATCACGTGCAGCACCCGCAGCACCCGCAGCGCCCGCCGGCTCACCGCGGCGCCCCCGCCCGGCGCCGCCCGGAGCGCGCGGCGAGCACCGCCTCGTAGACCGCGAGCGTCTCGTCCACCATCCGTCCGGCGGCGAACCGCTCGCGCACCCGGGCGTAGCCGTTGCGCCCCATGCGGCGCCGCTCCTCGGGGTCGCCGAGCAAGCGGAGCAGGGCCGCGGACAGGGCGCGGGGATCGCGCGGCGGCACCAGCAGCCCCGTCTCGCCGTCGGCCACCACCTCGGGCACCGCCGAGACGCGCGTCCCCACCACCGGCTTGCCCGCGGCCATCGCCTCGGCGAAGACGAGCCCGAACCCTTCCCAGAGGGAGGCCAGCACGAAGACGTCGCAGGCGGCCATCAGGCGGGGCACGTCCCGGCGCTCGCCGGCGAAGACGATCTTGCCCACCAGCTCGGGCGCCGCCGCTTGCTCGCGCAGGGCGGCGACGTACTCCTCGCTCCCTTGCTGGGCGGCGCCGACCACCAGCAGCCGCGCCTCGGGGAAGCGAGCGACCACGTCGTGCATCGCCTCGATCAGGTAGGGGTGACCTTTCTGGGGGTCGAGGCGCCCGACGCAGAGCAGCAGGGGCCCCCGCGGCGGCAGCCCGTGCTCCTGACGCAGCTCCCGCTCCTGGGCGCCGGCCAGGGCCAGCGGGCGGTCGAGATCGATGCCGTAGTAGATCCGCTGTATCTTCTTCGCCGGGACTCGCCCCACCTCGATCATGTACCGCCCCACGTGGTCCGAGCAGACGATGATCCGGTCGTCGAGGCGGGAGAGCAGGCCGTGCAGGCGGGCCGTCCGGCTGCGGCGCAGCGCCACCTCGTCGTTGTGTTTGGAGGAGACGGTCACCCGTGTCCCGCCGAACCGGCCGACGACGGCGCCGTAGGCGTCCGCTTTGAGCAGGTGGGTGTGCAGCACGTCCGGCTTGATCGCCGCCGTCAGGCCCCAGAAGCGCCCCAGCAGCCCGGCCGAGGCCAGCTCGTCCATGTTGAGCGCGAAGGGCAGCCCGGAGACGGGAGCGAAGTCCGGCACCATCTCCGGGTCCTTGAAGTAGGCCAGCTCCACCTCGTGCCCGCGGTCCTTCTGCCCCTTCATCAGCTCCAGGAGGTGCGCCTGCGCCCCCCCGCGGGCGAGGGAGGTGATGACGTGGAGGATGCGCATCACGGCGCGGCGGCGGCGTCTGGCACGTGGCGGCTCTGGCGGCCGGTCAGCCGAGCATCGCCCGGACGCCGTCGGCGAAGGCGGTCAGGGTCGGCGGCAGGGTGAACACCCGGCGCAGCCGGGTGGTGTCCGCGACGACGTCCCCGCCGCTGTCCCCCGCGGCCTGCTCGAAGACCGGCTCCCGCCCGACCACCCGGCCGATGGTCTCCGCCATCTCCTGAATGGAGAGCACCTCGTCGCCGGCCAGGTTGACCACCTGGTTCGGCGGCACGGTCAGGGCCTGGGCGAAGACGTCCACCACGTGGTCGACGTAGATCGGGTTCATCCGCGGCCGGCCGCCGTCGCGCAGGGTCACCGGGCGCCCGGCCCGGACGCGCCCCAGCAGGCCCGGCACCAGGCGGTTGGTCTGCCCCGGACCGTACGGCGTCAGCAGGCGCAGCACCACGTACGGCAGCACCTCGCCGTAGGCCCGCACGAGTCGGTCGGCTGCCTGCCGGGTGGCGGCGTAGTAGCCCGGCCCCTCCGTCGGGTCGTCCTCCCGCCAGGGGCGGTCGCCGCCGCCGTAGACGGACGCCGTTGAGGCGTAGACGAAGCGGCCCACGCCGCCGCGCCGGGACTGCTCCAGCAGGCGCTGCACGCTCCCGGTGTTGACCTCGAAGAGGTCGCTCGCGCCGTCCGGGAACGGGACGTTGGCCTGGGCGAGGTGGACGACGGCATCCAGGCCCTCCGGAAGCTGCGTCGCCACGTCCGGCCGGCGCAGATCGAGGACGAGACGGGTGGCGCCCGAGAAGCGCTCCAGGCGGGCCGGGTCGTGACCGGCGGCGATCACCTCGTGCCCCCGGCGCACCAGGTGCGGCACCAGATGACCGCCGACGAAGCCGGTGGCGCCGGCGACGAGCACCCTCACGGCCGGAGCGCTTCCCCGGGCGCCGCCCGGCCGAGCTGCTCGGCCACCACCCGCCGCAGCCCCTCGCGCAGGGGCACCTCGGCGCGCCAGTCCAGCAGCCGCGCCGCTTTCTCGCTCGACCCGACGCGGCGCACCATCGGCACCTGCACCGCCTTGAACTCCGGCTGGAGGGGCGACTCGCACAGCTCGAGGAGGGCGAAGACGACGTCCCGCACCGTCTTCTCCTCCCCGCTGCCCACGTTGAACGTCTCGTCGGTCACGTCGCTCGCCATCGCCTGCACCGTGGCCCCGGCGACGTCGTCGACGTAGACGAAGTCGAAGGACTGCCCGCCGTCCCCGTTGATCACCGGGGCCTGACCGGAGGCGATCCGCTTGAGCACCGAGTCCACCAGCCCGAACCCCATGTGCGGGCCGTAGACGTTCATGTAGCGCAGCGAGACCGCGGGCAGGCTCCAGGTGCCGCTGATGGCCCGCAGCAGGGCCTCGCCGGCGATCTTGGAGGCCCCGTAGATCGTGCGCGCGTTCAGCGGGTGCCCCTCGTCCATCACCTCCAGGGTGTCCCCGTAGACGGAGGACGCGGACGAGAAGACCACTTTCTCGACGCCCGCCTCGCGCGCCGCGTCGAAGACGTTGAACGAGCCGTCGACGTTGATCTCCAGGCAGAGGCGGGGATTCTCGGTCGAGGGGTTGAGGGCCAGCACCGCCATGTGGAAGACCCCGGCGACGCCCTCCACGGCGCGGCGCACCTCGTCCGGCCGGCGCAGGTCACCGCCGACCAGCTCGACGCCCTCGACGGAGGCGAAGCGCTCGCCCCGCCCGGGCAGGTCGAAGACGCGCACCTGCGCCCCGGCCTCCAGGAGCCGCTGCACCACGTAGCGCCCGATGAACCCGCCACCGCCGGTGACCAGGAATCGTTGACCAGATAACTGCACCATGCCGATCCCCATAACGACCGGACCGGTTCCCTGGCCCCGCAGCGCGGCCCGCGCGCCCGGGGGACACGCCGGCCGTCGCCGGCGCTAGCGCGGAGCGAACATGTGCGGCATCGCCGGGACCTTCCGGCCCGACCCGGCCGACGGCGGCCCGGACGAAGCGACGGCCCGCACCATGGCCGGCCTGATCGCGCACCGCGGGCCGGACGCCGAGGGCTTCCTGCTCGACGGGCCGGTCGCCCTGGCCAGCCGCCGGCTGGCGATCATCGACCTCTCCGCCGCCGGGCGGCAACCCCTGTTCAACGAGGACGGCTCGGTCGGGATCGTCTACAACGGCGAGCTCTACAACTTCCAGGACCTGCGCCGCGATCTGGTCTCCCGCGGCCACCGCTTCCGCTCGGCGACCGACACGGAAGTGATCGTCCACGCCTACGAAGAGTTCGGCGCGGACTGCGTCCGCCAATTCAACGGGATGTTCGCCTTCGCCGTCTGGGACCGGCGCCGGTCGACGCTGTTCCTCGCCCGCGACCGCTTCGGGGTCAAGCCGCTCTACTACGCCCGGGTGGACGGCGTGCTGGCCGTGGCGTCGGAGATCAAGGCCTTCTTCGCCCTGCCCGGCTTCCGGGTGGACGTCGACCCCGAGGCCCTGGTCGAGTACTTCACCTTCCAGAACATCCTCTCCGACCGCACCCTGTTCCGGGGCGTGCGCCTGCTGCCTCCGGGCGCGACGCTGACCGTGCGCCCGGACGGCACGACGGCGATCGAGCGCTACTGGCAGTTCCAGTTCGCCCCGGGCGCGGACCGGGGCGAGGCGTACTACGTCTCCGGCGTGCGCGAGCGCTTCGAGGAGGCGGTGCGCCGCCAGCTGATGAGCGACGTGCCGGTCGGCAGCTACCTCTCCGGCGGCATGGACTCGGGCGCCATCTGCGCCGTGGCCAGCCGCCAGATCCCGCACCTGCACACCTTCACCGGCGGCTTCAACACCGCCGGCGTCGCCGGCGACGAGGCCCTCTCCGACGAGCGGGCGGCCGCCGAGAGCATGGCCGTGGCCATGGGGACGGAGCACTACCAGATGCTCGTCCAGCCCGGCGACATGCCCCGGGTCATGCCGGACCTGATCTGGCACCTGGAGGACCTGCGCGTCGGGTCGAGCTACCACAACTACTACGTGGCCCGGCTGGCCAGCCGTTTCGTCAAGGTGGTGCTCGCCGGCGCCGGCGGCGACGAGCTGTTCGGCGGCTACCCCTGGCGCTACCGGCACGCCGCGCCGGCCACCGGCCGGGCCGACTTCGAGCGGCGCTACGCCGCCTTCTGGTCGATCCTGCTCCCGGACGCCGCCCGGACGGCGTTCTTCGGCGGGACGCTCGCCGCCGTCGCCCGCGGCTTCTCGGCCACGGAAGCGGTCTCGGACGTGATGGCCGGCGCCGCGGCGGAGAGCCCGCTCGACCTGGCCCTGACGTTCGAAGCGCGCAGCTACCTCCAGGGGCTGTTCGTCGTCGAGGACCGCCTCTCCATGGCCCACTCCCTGGAGAGCCGGGTGCCCTTCCTGGACAACGACCTGGTCGACTTCGCCTGCGCCATCCCCGCCCACCACAAGGTGGGCGACGGGTCGTCCAAGCGCGTGCTGCGCGCGGCGATGCGGGGCCTGATCCCCGACCACATCCTGACCGCCCGCAAGCAGGGCTTCGCCCCGCCCGAGGACGCCTGGTACCGCGGCCCCGCCCTCCCCTACCTGCGCCAGGTGATCCTCTCGCCGCGGGCCCAGGAGCGAGGCTATTTCCGGCCGGAGGCGCTGGAGAGCGTCTTCGCCGAGCACGTCGCCGGCGCGCGCAACCACAAGAAGCTGCTCTGGTCGCTGCTCTGCTTCGAGTGGTGGAACCGCGTCTTCGTCGACGGCGAGCGCCCCGAGCTGCGGAAGTAGGCCCCGGCCGTTCCGGGCCGTCCCGGGCCGCTC
>DATLLM010000521.1:0-6973 GCA_035537855.1 Chloroflexota bacterium
ACCGGCGGCGGAGCGAACGGAGGGGAAGGGAAGCGATGACGGCAGGGCAGACGAAGCACCCGTCGGGTGCGCCGGGTACGCCGGGTACGCCGGGTACGCGGCGGCGCCTGATCGGCGCCGCGCCGCTGCTGGCGGTGGCGCCGGCCGCACTCGCCGCCTGCGGCGGGCCGGCGCCTGAGGCGGCGCCGGAGGCGCGCCCCGAGGGCGGACCACCGGCCGAGGTGATCTGGACCTCCTGGGCCACGGACGACCTGGGGATGAGCCGGGTCAAGGAGCAGGCCGACCTCTACGCCCAGGAGTTCCCCCGCACGAAAGTGACCATCGCCAACGTGCCGAGCGCGCAGTACCAGGACAAGCTGCTCGCCGGCCTGGCCGGCGGCGCGGCCCCCGACGTCTTCCGGGACAACCCGGCGGACGCCATCCCCCTGATCCACCAGGGGCAATTGCTCGACCTCGACGCCCTGCTCAAGCGCAGCCGGGACAGCTGGATCGGCGGCAAGGACGTCAAGCCGGGCGTGATGGACTGGGGGCGCGCCCGGGGCAAGCAGTTCGGCTTCCCCATGGGCACCGGGGCCTACTACGCGTTCAGCGTCAACCGCAACCTGCTGCGCAACGCCGGCCTGCCCGAGCCACCGCTCAAGTACGACGACCCGACCTGGACGTTCGACCGCCTGCTGGACACGATGCGCAAGACCACCCGGCGCTCGGCGGCCGGCGCCGAGCAGCTGGGCATCGACAACGGGATGAGCTGGAGCTTCCTGCACCCCCTGGTGATGAGCTGGGGCGGGGGGTTCATGCAGCCCAAGACGGGCGAGTTCCGCTGGCACGAGGCGCCGGCGACCGAGGCCATCCAGTGGATGGCCGACCTGCGCCTGAAGCACCAGGTGGCCCCGACGCCGGAGGAGCAGAGCGGGGGCCTGCTCGCGTTCGAGAAGGGGCGCAGCGCCCTGCGCTGGTCCACCTTTAACCTGGCCATGTACCTGCTGACCACCGTCGGCAGCCAGTTCGAGTGGGACATCCTCCCCCCGGTGCACGCCCAGGGGAAGAAGCCGACCATCTGGTTCTACGTCTCCTGGTGGGTGCTGAACAAGGCGAGCAAGGTGACCGACGCCGCCTGGAACTTCATGCACTGGGTGGCCGGGCCCAAGGGGCAGCGCGTCGAGGTGGAGTACACCTGGACGGCGCCGCACTACTACAGCCTGGACAGCAAGTTCGGGCTGCGCATGGGCAGCGCCGGGGCGACCAAGAATCTGGCCGTGGCCCAGGACTTCATGCCCTACGCCTCGCCCGAGCGCCCCGAGCTGAACCCGCGCTACAGCGAGGCGCTGAAAGTGCTCGCGCCGGCGCTGACCCGGGTGGCGGACGGCGAGATGACGGCCAAGCAGGGGATGGAGTCGATCAAGCCGCAGATGGACGCCCTGCTCAAGCAGGGCGTGGCCGAGGACCAGCAGTGAGCGCCCCGCCCGCGCGTCTGCGCGTCGCCGCCTGCCAGATCCTGACCGTGCCCTCGCCCGAGGCGAGCGCGGCCCGCGTGGTGGAGTGGATCGAGCGCGCCGCCGCCGAGGGGGTGGAGGTGCTCGCCTTCCCCGAGGCCGCCCTCTGCGGCTACGCCTCGGACCCGGAGTACTGGGCGACCGCCGATCCGGCCGCCTTCGCCGCCGCCGAGGCCACCGTCGTCCGCGCCGCCGCCCGCCACGGCCTGGCCGTCATCCTGGGCACGCCGGGCTGGGAGGACGGCGCCGGCCGGGGCGACCGCCCCTTCAACAGCCTGCTGCTGATCGACCGCGACGGGACGGTGCGGGGGCGCTACGCCAAGACCCACCTCGCCGAGCGCTGGCCGGCGCCGGGCCGGCGCCTGCCCCTGGTAACCCTGGCCGGCGTCCCCTCCTGCTTCATCATCTGCCACGACGTGCGCTACCCCGAGCTGGTGCGCCTGCCGGCGATCGCCGGCGCCCGGATCTGCTACTTCTGCAGCAACGAGAGCGGCCTGCTCCAGGAGTACAAGCTCTCCGCCTACCGGGCGATGCCCATCGCCCGGGCGACCGAGAACAGCATCTTCCTGGTCATGGCCAACGCCCCGGGGAACCCGGACGACCTGCACTCGCCGTCGCAGTCCCACGGCAACAGCAAGATCGTGCACCCCGACGGCAACGTCCTGGACGAGGCCGGCTTCTTCGAGGAGCGCCTGGTCACCGCCACCATCGACCTGGCCGCCGCCGACCGGGCGATGGCCCGCCGCGCCGTCGAGGACGAGACGGTGCTGCGGGCCTGGCTGGAGGCGGGCGTCAGGCTGGTGGAGGTCGACCAGGTCGGCACCCCGGCCGCCGCGCCGGCCGGGAGCCGCTAGGGCGGCGCCCGCGGGCCGCCCGGCGCCGGGCGGCGGCGAAGCGCCGCCGCCGTCCCTCGCCGTTGCTCGCGCGTCCCCCGCCCGCGGCGCCGTGGTAGCCTCCGGGGAGTCGTCGGGGACCGACAACGACCACCGGGGCATCCGGGAGGAGGGGCGAGTTGCGCATCCGGGAGATCAAGACCTACACGCCACGGGTGCCCGCCACAGGCGGGCGCCACCAGCTGATGGTCAAGGTGGAGACGGACGAGGGGCTCTACGGCTGGGGGGAGTCCGGGCTGACCTCACGCGAGCTGGCCGTGCTCGGAGCGATCAAGCACTTCTCCGAGCTGTTGATCGGGCGCGACCCGCTGCACACGGGCACCATCTGGCAGGAGCTGTACCGCTCCAACTACTTCGAGGGCGGGCGGGTGCTCACGGCCGCGATCAGCGCGATCGACATCGCCCTCCACGACCTCAAGGGCAAGGCCCTCAACGTGCCCGTCTATCAGCTCCTCGGCGGGCGCCAGCGGGCCCACGTGCCTCTCTTCGCCACCACCTCCGCCGGCACCCTGCCGGAGCTGCTCGACCAGGCGAAGCTCCTGCTCGACGGCGGCTGGCGGGTGATCCGCACCGGGATGTGGCAGGGCCTGCCGGGCGGGCGCACGGCGGCCGGCGAGCCCATCTTCGAGCCGCGCGAATCGGTCGGCACCACCGCCGCCTATCTGTCCCGGCTGCGTGAGGCGGTCGGCCCGGACGTCGTCCTGGGGATCGACTACCACCACCGCCTGAGCGTCGCCGAAGCGGCGAGCTTCTGCCAGCGCATGCCGGCCGGGACGCTCGACTTCCTCGAGGAGCCGATCCGCGACGAATCGCCCGAGGCGTACGTCTCCCTGCGCACGATGACCGACGTGCCCTTCGCCATCGGCGAGGAGTTCAGCAGCAAGTGGGCCTTCCTGCCCTTCGTCGAGCAGGGGCTGACCCAGTTCGCCCGGGTGGACGTCTGCAACGTCGGCGGGCTGACCGAGGCGATGAAGGTCGCCGGGTGGTGCGAGGCGCACTACATCGATCTGATGCCCCATAACCCGCTCGGCGCGATCTGCTCGGCGGCGACGGCCCACCTGTGCACCGCCGTGCCCAACCTGGCCTGGATGGAGATCCGGGAGTCGCCGACGGAGCAGCTCGGCTTCTACGACCGCGACCTCTTCCCGGTGCAGTGCCAGCTGGACGGCCCCCGCCTGATCGTCTCCGACCGCCCCGGGCTGGGCGTCGAGGTGGACGAAACGCTCGCGGCCCGGGAATCGGTCGAGGTGGTGACCGCCTCCGCCCCCCGGCGGCGCTTCCTGCGCCGCAACGACGGCTCGATCACCAACGCCTAACACCCTGAGAAGGAAAAGGAAGAGGAGAAGCAGCGGGAGCGGGAGCGGGAGCGGGAGAAGCAGCGGGAGCGGGAGAAGCAGCGCCCGTAGAGCACGCTCGTGCGCGGGGGCGTCCACTGGGGCCCGCCGCCAGGGGGCCGCGAGGCCGCCCCGTCCACGGCCAGGAGGGCGTGGGTGAGGGACGGCCCAACGTCTTCGCCCGGGCCCCTGGTGACCCACCGGTGGGCGCGGTAGGGCCCCCTGGCTGCGCCTGGGCGCTCGGACCGCCGGAACGCGGACGAGGCGCGGATGGCGCCGTCCGGCAGCGGGCGCTGGTGCGCCACTCGCTGCCGGCGTGGGTGAGCTTACGCGGCCCCCTGGCGGCGGGCCCCAGCGGACGCCCCCGCGCAGAATCGTGCTCCTCGGACGGCACCTCTCCCACTCCCAGCGCAGAATCGTGCTCTACGGATGCCGCTACGGGCCGCCCCCGCGCAAAACCGTGCTCCTCGGACGGCACCTCTCCCACTCCCACTCCCCGCGCAAAAGCGCTCTCCTCGGGCGCCGCTTCTCCCGCTCCCGCTGCTTCTCCTGCTCCTTCTCTTCTTCCTTCTCACGATCCGGTCTTCTCCTTGAGCAGGCGGTTGATCTGCTGCCCGTACGGGCGCAGCACCGCCTCGGCGCTCTCCTTGCACAGCCAGATGTCTCCCGTGTTGGCGGTCACGGCTGAGGTGTCCACCACCAGGCTCAGCTCCCAGCCCGGCTCGGGGAAGAAGCGGGCCGTCTTCAGCCCCTCCACCCAGATGCTCTTGTCTGCGGGGGGCACCGGGCTGGACTGGTACTCCTTGGACTCCATCACCGCCCGGCTACCGTAGGGGCCGCCGCCGGCCTCGCGCACGTCCTCGAGGAAGCGCTTGGGGTCGTTGTAGACCTCGATGAAGGCCCAGCCGCCGTCGAGGCCTCTGGCCCCTTTCATCAGGCCGTAGCCGCGCCCGATGCTGGTGGTCACCCGAGGCTGGCGCTTGTCCCCCAGCGGGGGCAGGGTGACGTTCCAGCGGAACTCCTTGATCCGCTCCTGGAAGCCGACGGCGGCCGAGCTGTCCACGAAGCGCATCGCCGCCTTGCCCCGCTCGAAAGTCATCTGCTCCTCGGTGGCGGTCGAGGGGTCGCCCGCGTCCGGCTGCGGCGCGGCGCAGGCGTAGCGGCACCACTGGTCGGCCTGCCACTTGTAGCCGGCGATCGTCTCCGGGCGGTCGTAGGTCACCGACCACTGCGCCGGGGGCTTCAACCCCACACCCCCGTCCATCAGCGGGAGGCCCCGATTGCCCAGGTAGTGGATCACCCACCAGCTGGGCATCTCGACTCCGAACTGGGTGCGCGGGCCGGACGACCCGCCGCCCGCGGTGCGCGTCAGGCGCAGCGCCGCCTGCTGCCAGTCCTCGTAGTCCCAGGTCAGGTCGGGGGGCTTGAGCCCCTGCTGGGCGAAGGCGTCGGCGTTGTAGAAGAGGGAGAACAGGGTCATGTCGTGCGGCACGACGTACAACTTGCCGTCCAGGGTGTGCCCGGCGAGCACCTTGTCGTAGTAGTCCGCCTTCTTCACCACCACGCTCTTGTTCACGTAGGGGTCGAGCGGGAGGGCGCCTTGCAGGTAGGCCAGGCGGGGGATCTCGGCCTGCCGGCGCAGGGACGCCACCGCGGGCACGCTGTCCGCCGCCATCAGCACCTCCAGCTTGCGGTCGGCGTACAGGCGGGGGTCCCAGACCAGGTTGAGGCTCAGCCGGGGGTGGCGGTCCTGGAAGACGCCCTTGAAGCGCGTCCAGCGGGCCTCCGCCTCGCCGCTCGGCTGGCTCCCGGCGTGCATCACCGTCACCTCGCCGCTCAGCGCCTGCCCCTGCCCCTCGCCCGCCGGCGGGGCGGGCGCGCCGGGCGCGGCGCAGGCCGCAAGCACCGCCGGCGCCCCGAGGACGGCGAGCCCGCCGGGGACGACCGCCCGGCGCGACCAGCGCCGTCCGCCTTCAGGGGAGCGCGGGGTCGCCGGACGCACCCGAAGCGCCGGGACTCCAGGGGGACGAACCGTGCCACCGAAACCGTCTGCCACGTCAGACCTCCTCTGGGCAGGGGGGGCCGCCGGGGTGACCGGCTGGCCCGGGGTTCGGGGTACCGCAGCGCCGCCGGCGGCCACCATACCGCGGCCGGCGGTTTCCGTCACCGCCGCCCCAGCCCACCGGTATCCTGCTGCGGCGCGCGGCCCCGGGTATCCTGCTGCGGCGCGCGGCCCCCGGCATCCTGCTGCGGCGCGCGGCGCAGAAGGGAAGACGATGACCACGATCACGGGCCTGCGGTCCCTGGTCTGCGACACCGGACAGGGGCGCACCTTCCTCTTCGTCCTGGTGGACACGGACGCCGGCCTGACCGGCGTCGGCGAGGGCAGCCAGAACGACCAGGACGCCGCCGTCGTGGCCAACGTGCGCCAGCTGGCGCCGCGCTACGTCGGGCAGGACCCCCTCGAGGTGATCGAGTCCGCGGGGCGCGTGCTGCGCAGCGACCGCACCGGCCGGGCCATCTCCGTCGCCGTCAGCGCGATCGAGCAGGCCCTCTGGGACGTCGCCGGCAAGCTGCTGGAGACGCCCCTCTATCGCCTGCTGGGCGGCTGGGCGCACCCCGACGGCGACCGCCTGCGCTGCTACGCCACGATGGCCGCGGGCGTGACCGACCAGAGTCCGGACGGCCTGGCCGGCGAGGCCGCCCGGTGCGCCGGCGAGGGGTACGACGCGGTCAAGCTGGTGCCATTCCGCGGCCCCGGATCGCCCGGCCTGGATGGCCGCGACGGGCGGCGCCGCCTGCGGACGGGCGTCGACCGCGTCGAGGCGGTGCGCGGGGCCGTCGGCGCCGACGCGGACGTGCTGATCGAGTGCGCCGGCGGACTGGACGTCCACGGCGCGCGGCGGGCAGGCGCCGCTCTCGAGCCGTTCGACTGCGGCTGGCTGGAAGCGCCCCTGCCGTGGGACGACCCCGCCGCGCTCGCCCGCCTGCGCGCCCAGGTGCCACAGCGCCTCGCCTCGGGCGAGGCGCTCCACGGGCGCCGCGCGTTCCGCGGTCTGATCGAGGCCCAGGCGGTGGACGTCGTCCAGCCGGACGTGAAGTGGACCGGGGGCATCGCCGAGGCGAAGAAGATCGCCGCCTGGGCCTCGATCAGACCGCGGAACGCGCGGCGCCCGTGGAGCGCCTCGCCTCGGGCGAGGCGCTGTGGCACCTGGGCGCGCAGGCGGGCGAGCGCGGCGGGGTCGTCCCACGG
>DATLLM010000522.1:0-2288 GCA_035537855.1 Chloroflexota bacterium
CGCGGTAGCTCTTGTCCAGGTAGATCATCACCAGCACGCACGCGGCCAGGTGCGGGCAGGTGAACCGGTGGAGGCTCTTGGGATGGGCGTAGCATGGAAGTGCCTCCTGGGCCAACCCAAGCGCCAGCCTGGCCACCCGCAGGCCACCCGCACATAACGACTCTCTCGATTGGGCACACTGGTGGTCTACCGGCAGCCCCTATCTCCTGTCTCTGCAACAGCGCAAGACGAGATTTTCAAGTCGGCTGACACCGGCGGTCGTCGTGCCTGCCCATGGCACACGACGCACCGGTCAGCGACGAACTCTGGGAGGCGATCGCCCCCGATCTGCCGCCGGAGCGGCCAAAGCCGAAGGGCGGCCGCCCGCGCCTCCCGGATCGGGCGGTGCGCGCCGCCGGCATCGTCTTCGTTCTGCGCCACGGCCTGCGGTGGCGGGACCTGCCGCGGGAGCGGGGGTTCGGCGGCGGCGTGACGTGGCGGCGGCGGATGCGGGCGTGGCAGGCGTTGGGCGTCTGGGAGGCCGTGCACCGCACCGTGCTCAACTGGCTCGGCCTCCTCGACGCGGTCCGGTGGGAGCGGGCCAGCCTGGACAGCGCCAGCGTCCGGACCAAGCCCGGGGGCGAGGCGACGGGCCCAACCCGACCGACCGGGGCAAGCGCGGCTCGAAGGACCATCTCGTCGTCGTCGACCAGAGCGTCCCCCTCGTGGCGCTCGTCTCGACGGCCAACGTGCACGACGCGAAGCTGCTCGAGCCGCTGGTCGACGCGATCCCGCCGATCTGGCGCCCGCTCGGGGCGCCGGGGCGCCCGCGCCGACGGCCCGCGACGTTGCACGGGGACAAGCGCCATGACTACCCCGTGCTCCGGCAGGCGCTGCGCCGGCGGGGCATCACGCCCCGGATCGCCCGACGCGGCGTCGAGTCGAGCGAACGCCTCGGTCGGTATCGCGGGACGCGGGAAGGTGGAACGCACGCTTTCCTGGGTGCTGGCGTTCCGCCGGCTGACCGTCCGCTACGAGCGCCACGCCGCGTCGGTGCACGCCTTCCTGCACCTGGGGTGCGCGCTGATCTGCCTGCGCTTCCTCCGCCGCGCGGAAGCCTTCTGAAACCACCAGTAGTCCTGCAGCGACACATCGGGGTGGCCTATTGGGGAGCCGGTGGTTGGCCGGTCCACCAGCCATCCCCGCCGTTTCTGGTGACCCGGCGCCCGAACGGCCAAGTGTCGCTGGCGGGGTAGGCGGAAGTGCACATGGTGTGGACCAGGCGGATCCCGCGCCCGGGGCGGTGGAACTCGGCCCGGAGGGCGTCGAGGAGGGTACCGGTGGCCCGCTCCAGGGCAGGGAGGTCGGCCCACCAGCGGTGGTTGCTCAGCTTGTCCTTCTGGTGCCGCCAGACCCGCTCGATGCGGTTCAGCTGCCGGGCGTAGACAGGCAGCCACAGGGGCCGGATCCGGTCGCGGTGGCACCCACCGGCGGCGCGCCGCGTGGCTCTTGTGGTAGCCGATGTTGTCCAGCACCACCACGGTCTGGCCGGTCGGCACGGCCGCGGTCAGGCGGTCGAGGAAGGCGGCGAAGGTCGCGCCGTCCTTGCGCGGGGCCGTCTGCCAGGTCTGCCGGCCGGAGGCGTCGTCCAGCGCGCCGTAGACGGTGCAGCGCGCGTCCTCGCCCGCCGCGGGGACGCGCAGGGTGGTGCCCCGCCGGCGCCACACGCGGGTCAGGCGGGGGTGGCGGTGGACCTCGCACTCGTCCAGATACACCAGCCGAAGGCCGCCGGCGCCGCCTCGCCGTGGCCCCGTCCTGCCGCGGGCCGCGACCGGCGTCGCGCGGCGCGCCCATCAGGGGTACCATTCGGGGCGGACGAGGGACCTCCCGCGCGGCGGCGCGGGGGGACGCCGGAAACCGTCGCGTGGCGCCCGGACAGGCAGCAGGGATGGCGAGAG
Organism: Chloroflexota bacterium; assembly: GCA_035537855.1. GTDB lineage: Bacteria > Chloroflexota > UBA11872 > UBA12225 > UBA12225 > DATLLM01. The sequence goes on from DATLLM010000522.1 coordinate 1,938, forward strand.
CGATGACGGTGCGCAGCGGCCGCTCGGCCCTGGCGACCGATCCGGAGGCGACGGCCGCGCTCCCGGGGGGCTCCTCGCCGGGCGACCCGCCCGGCGCCGCGGCCTGGCCCGAGGGCCGGGCGGGGCCCCCCGCCCCGACCCCGCCGGCCGACGGGCCCGCTCTTCCGGCCGCGCTGACGAGCTTCGTCGGCCGGGAGGCCGACGTCGACGCGGTACGCCGGCGCCTCCGGGACACCCGCCTGCTGACCCTCACCGGCGTGGGCGGAGCGGGCAAGACCCGCCTGGCCCCGGCGGCGGGTACCCCGACGGGGTTCGACTGGTCGAGCTGGCCCCCCTGGCCGAGGCCCGACT
>DATLLM010000523.1:0-11826 GCA_035537855.1 Chloroflexota bacterium
CGGCGGCGTCCACGTCGAGGCCGGCGGTGAGCGCCGCCACGGCGTCGTCCGGGAGCGCATCGGTGTCGGACGCGGCCATCGCCCGCTCGGCCAGGCCGGCCAGGGCCATCACGGTGACCAGGAAGAGCAGCACCGGCCACAGGTCCTGCACCGCGGCGACGACGTCGGCCGGTCGGGCCAGCCCGAGCAGCAGGGCAACGGCGGCCCCGCCGGCGGCGCTCCAGGCCTCGCCCACCCCGCCCGGGCGGAGGAGGACGCAGACCACGGTGGTCACGAGCACGGCCACGGCGGCCGCCAGGGGCACGGCGCCCCCGGGGGCGAAGAAGGCGGTCAACACGGGGCGGTGAGTCTACGGCCCCGGGCCGGGCCGGCCCGGCCGGTCGCAACCCGGCGGCGGCCGCGCCGTTGGAGATGCTGTAGGGCCCGGCGGGGGGCGACCCCCGACGGCCCGCCCGGGGAGCCGGCGCTGCCGGCCTCCCCCTCGCCTCCGGCGAGCGATCGCGCGGCGCTCCGGCGTCCGGGCGGTGGCCCGGAGGGGTCGGGAAGCCCCTGCACCCGGCCGGCGCCTCCGGGCGCCGCCGGCGGAGCGCCCCCGATTGGCCCTCGCGGTCAGCCGGGGGCGCTTCTCTGTTCCGGTTGCGTTCCGGGGTGATCGCGGTTGCGGCCGCCGGCCGCCGCGTCCGGCCCGTCGCCCGCGCCCCCGGGTGGGGGTACGCTACAGCCTCAATGCCTTCCGCCGCCGCCGCCCGATCCTCCCGCGGGCTCCCCGACTGGCTCACCCCGCACCACGTGTGGCTGATCGCGATCGTGATCGGCGTCGTCACCCTGCTGCTCGTCCCGGCCGGCGCCGGCTGGCCGGTGCGGGCGGCCGCCGGCTGGGACGCCGCCACCGTCGCCCTGCTCGGCCTGCCCTGGTGGGGCATCCTGCACGCGACCCCGGCCGAAACCCGGCGCCGGGCGGCCGCGGTCGATCCCGGCCGGGCGGCCCTCCTGTTCAGCGCCATCGGCACCAGCACCGTGGCCCTGGTGGCGGCCGTGCTGCTGCTCAGCGGGCCGCACGGGACGGAGGGGGTGCCCGAGGCGCTGCGCTTCGGCCTCGGCCTGTGGGCGGTGACCGGCGCCTGGGCCCTGCTGCACACCGCCTACACCCTGCACTACTCCCACCTGTACTACCGTGGCGACCCGAATCAGCCCGGGGGCGGCGCGCACGGCGGGCTGGACTTCCCCGGCGGGGCGCCGGCCGGCGTGGACTTCGCCTACTTCGCCTTCACCATCGGGATGACCTTCCAGACCTCGGACGTGACCATCTCCAGCCGGGCGGTGCGCCGCTGGGTGCTGGGGCACGCCCTCCTGGCCTTCGGCTTCAACACGGTGATCCTGGCCATGGCCGTCGGCCTGCTGGGCGGCGCCTTCGGCGCAAACAATTAGGGCCTCCCCCGGCGGACCCGGGTCCCCGCGGCAGGGCGTTCCGAGTGCGGTGCGCGTTCGGCCGTTCGGGTCGCGGGTTCGTCCTCCCCCGGCGGACCCGGGTCCCGGCGGCAGGGCGTTCCGCGGGCGGCGGGCGCGGCGCCGTTCGGGCCGCGGCTTCGCCCGCTTCCGAACATGGCCGGGGGGCTCAGCCGGCGGGCTCAGCCGGCGGGCTCAGCCCCAGGTCGGCCAGGACGCGCGCGGCGATGTCGAGCGCGGCCCGGGGGCGCCCGACGCGCTGCGCCTGGCGGCGCATCATGGCCAGGCGGTCCGGGTCGTCCAGCAGGTAGCGGGCCGCGAGCGCGACGCCGTCCGGGTAGCGCAGCTGCATCCCCGCTCCCGAGCCGGCGACGAAGTCCGCGTTCCACTCCTCGTGGCCGGCGATGGGGTCGATGATCAGCAGCGGGGTGGCGCGCGCGAGCACCTCGCTGACGATCAGCCCGCCGGGCTTCGTGACCACCAGATCGCTCGCCGCCACCAGGTCGTCGACGAAGTCGATCAGGCCGTAGCGGCGCAGGGTCACCTGCGGCCCGTCCGCCAGCGGCGCCAGGGCGGCGGCGAGCGACTCGTTGCGCCCGGCGACCACGGCCACCGTCGCCGGGGACGGCCCGGCCAGGAGGCGCTCCACGATCAGCCGCAGGCGGGCGGACTCGACGCCCCCGCCGAAGAGGGTCACCAGGGGCGCCCCCGCCGGCAGCTCGTGGCGCCGGCGCATCTCCGCCGCCGCTTTCGGCGCGGCGATCTCCGGCCGCACCGGGATGCCGCTGACGTCCACCCGCGCGTCGGGCACGCCCCGCTCGCGCATCACCAGCCGGGTGGGCTCGCTGGCCACGAAGTAGCGGGCGACGCCGTCCGTGATCCACATGCCGTGGACCATGAAATCGGTCACGACGCAGTACACCGGCGCCGCCGTCCCGTCCCCGGCGCCGCCGGCGCCGCGCCGCAGCAGCAGCTCGAGGGGCAGGAAGTGGGTGCAGACGACGGCGTCCGGGGCGTAGTCCCGCACGAAGCGCAGCAGGCGGGAGAAGAGGGGCCGCCCGAGCCGCCCCCGCCGGGCGTTCGCGGCCAGGATCGCCGCCGGGTCGACGTTGTCCGTCGCCTCGTAGAGCGCTTTCCAGACCGAAGGCGCCCGGCTGCTGAGCTGCAGGTAGCCCCGGATCAGGGTGTCCGCCACCGCCCGGCTGGCGAAGTCGAGCACGTCCTCCACCCGCACCTCGACGTCCGGAGCGCGCCCGAACGCCTGCGCCAGCGCGCGGGCGGCGCTCAGGTGCCCCGTGCCGACGGAGGCGTGCAGGATGAGGATGCGAGCCGTCACCGGTGGTGCAGACGGCCGGGCAGCGGACTCGGTTGTGCTCCGTCCGGGATCAGGCCGCCGGGGAGACGCCGGCGGCGGGGGCCGCCGCCGGCCCGTTCGCCGGCCCGTTCGCCGGCCCGTTCGCCGGCGCCAGGGGCAGCGGGTGCCGGCGGGCCTCCTGCTCCAGCCGGGTCAGCTCGTCCTCGTACACCGGGCGCAGCAGCCGGGCGCCGAAGAGCTGGAGCATCACCCCGTCCAGGCCGCTGCCTTCGAGCACGGTGTCGAAGCGCACCCGGGCCCCGGCGCCCTCCGGCAGCACGGTGAAGGTGGTCTGGGCGCCGCCCCCGGTCTCGACCAGCACCCGGCCCGGCTGCGGCTCCTCCACCCGGGCGACCGCCGTCCGCCGGCGCCCGCCCAGGTTCATCGTGAAGCGGATCACCGTCCCCGCCCCGACGCCCCCCTGCTCCACCTGCAGGTCGGTGAACACGGGAGGCAGGAACCCCTCCGTCCGGTGGTGCTCCCGGTAGTCCGCAATGCAGTGATAGACCACGGCGGCGGGCGCATCCATCACCCGCTCGGCCGAGACGTACGCGCGGCGCATCGCTCACTCCTCGCCCGGACGTCCCGCCCGAGCCTGTGTACCATATGGTACGTGTACCACATGGTACAACGTCTGCTAGACTCCCGTCAAGTGGCAAACGGAGCGCCGCCCGGCAGCGCCGGCCCGCGGGAGCGCCTGCTGGAGGCCGTCATCGCCCACATCGCCGCCCGCGGGGTGAGCGACCTCAGCCTGCGCGAGCTGGCGGCGGCGCTCGGCACCAGCCACCGCATGCTGATCTACCACTTCGGATCGCGCGAGGGCCTGCTGGTGGCCGTGGTGCGCGCCGTCGAGGCCGCCCAGCGGCAGTTCCTCGCCGGCTTCGCCGCCGCGCCCGGCCTCTCCGCCGCCGACGTGATGCGGCGCATGTGGCGCCGCCTGGCCGACCCCGCGCTGGGGCCCAACGAGCGCCTCTTCTTCGAGCTCTACGGTCAGGCCCTGCAGGGCCGCCCCGGCACCACCGGGCTGCTCGACGGGATCGTCGACTCCTGGGTCGAGCCGTTCACCGCGGACGCCGTCCGGCGCGGGCTGCCCCCGGAGACGGCCCGCGCCGACGTCCGCCTCGGCGTCGCCGTGGTGCGCGGGCTGCTGCTCGATCTGCTCGCCACCGGCGACCGCGACGCCGTCGACGCGGCGTTCGAGCGCTACGTCGCCCAGGTGGAGGCCGTCACCCCGAAGCCGGCGGCGGCGCCCGGACGGAAGCCGAAGTCCGGGCCGAAGTCGAAGCGGCGCCGGGCCTGAGCCCACCGGCCACCCCCGCGGCCGCCGCCGGTTGGGCGCCGTGGCGACCGCGGACGTCGTCGTAGTAGGACTCTGTTCGATAGAGTGCGACTCCAGTCAGTCGTGTGCTACTCTGGCCGGATGACCCGGACTCGGGGCCCCGGCGGAGGTTCGGAGGCGGGCGCTGAGCGGGTCTCCTACCGCGCCCTGCAGGCGCAGGAGACCCGGCGGCGCATCGCCGGCGCCGCCCGGCGGCGCTTCGCGGCGGCGGGCTACGCCGGCACCACCGTGGAGGCGGTCGCCGCCGAGGCGGGGGTGGCGGCGAGCACCGTCTACGCCGCCTTCAAGACCAAAGCGGCCCTGCTCGCCGCCGTGCGCGAGGCCTGGCTGGAGGCGTCCGGCGGGCGCCCCCTGCTGCTCCAGGCCCTGGCCGCGCCGGACGCCGCCGCCCGCCTCGGCGGCGTCGCCCACGCGTACCGCTCCTTCTGGGAGCACGGCGCCGACGTGCGGGCGATCCTGGAGGGCGCCGCCGGCGACCCGGCGGCCGCGGCCGTCGTGCGGGCCGGGGAGGACGAACACCGGCAGGCCCTGGCCGAGGTGGTGGCCGGCCTGGCCGGCTCCCTGGCCTACGGGATCGGCGCCGCGGACGCCGCCGCCCTGCTGGCGGCGCTGACCGCGTTCGAGGTGTACGCCACCCTGGTCGGGCGCTGGGGCTGGAGCGCCGGCCGCTACGAGGACTGGCTCGCCGGGCTGCTGCGCCGCGAGCTCCTCGCCGCCCGCTGAGCGTCCCCCGGGGACACGCCGAGCGCAGCCGGCCAGGGGGCCGCGCGCAGCTCCCGATTCGCCGGCCGCGCCGGCCGGCGGCGCCGGAGCGCAGGCCGTCGACGACCAGGTCGAGCATCCGGCCGCCGGTGGCCCGCCACGCGGACGAGCCGCCGCACATCCGCATCCCCCGGCGGCGGCGCGGCGGGGTCGTCGCCCGGGGCGCTCGCTCAGGGCCTGCGGCAGACGACGAGCAGGTAGTTGGGCACCGCCGGTGGAGCCTCAGCGGGGGGCACCGGCTCGAGGACGTGCTCGAGGCGTAGCCCGTGGGCGAGCGGCGCCGTCAGGTAGGTCGAGAGCGTTCGGTGGTTGGCGCCGACGCGCCCGCGGCAGCCGCTCCCCCGGGTCGTCCACCACCCCTCCCAGTAGTACCCCTTGTCCGGCGGCCAGCTCGGCAGGGCGGCGCCCCGGCCGGGAAAGCAGGGGTGCAGGATGGTGAAGGCGAACGCGCCGCCCGGTCGCAGCACCGTGCGCACGGTCGCCAGCGCGGCGCCCAGGTCGTCGACGTCGCTCAAGCCCATGTGGCACGCGGCGCCGTCGAACGGCGTCCCGTCCCACCAGGCGGTGTCCTGCGCGTTCCCGACGCGATATCGGACGCCGCGCGGCGCCCGCTGCTCCACCTCGACCGCCTTGGCGATCTGGGCGGCGGACAGGTCGACGCCGAGCACGGTGGCGCCGCGCGCGGCGAGGTAGCGGGCGACGCGCCCGGTGCCGCAGGCCAGCTCGAGCACGCGCCCCCGCCCCTCATCGCCGAGCGCGTCGACGGTGGCGCGGCACGTGTAGTCCCGGCCGGCGTCTTCGCCGACCCACTCGTGGTACCAGTCCGCGAACGCGTCGTACCTCGCCGTCGTCATGCGCGGATGCTACCGCCTTTCGAAGGGGGACACCGGCCGGCGGGCCGCTGCGCCCGGGTGCGATGGACGACGCTCGGGGCGGTCGACTACAATCCCCGAAACCTGTCTAACAAGTATGACTGATTTTGAGCCGGCGACGGTGGGGCTGAGCGACCCGGGAGTCGGCGCGGCGGCGCGGGAGCCGGCCGGCTTGCAGACCGCGATCCGGCGCTACATTGTGGAGCACGGGCTCCAGCCGGGTGACCGGCTGCCGAGCGAAGCCGAGCTGGCGGCGGCGCTGGGGAACAGCCGGCTGATCGTGCGCGAGGCGCTGCGGGCGCTCGACGCGGTGGGGGTGCTGGAGTCACGGGCGGGGTCGGGCTGGTTCGTGCGCCGGTTCGACGTGGCGGCGGCGGCGCGGATCTTTGCCCAGAGCCTGGCCTTTCACCACCGGGCGCTGCTGGACCTGCTGGCCGTGCGCCGGGCGGCGGAGAGCCGGCTGGTGGGGACGCTGGTGGGGACGCTGGCAGAGGCGGACCTGGCGGTGCTCGAGGAGCTGGCCGACCGCATGCGGTGGCGGGCGGGGCGGGGCGAGGTGTTCGCGGCGGAGGACGCCGAGTTCCACCGCCGGCTGCTGGCCTGCACCGGGAACCTGGTGGCGCTCGCGCTGGCGGACCTCTACCTGAACGTGGTGCGGGAGATGTACCAGCGCGGACTGCCCCGGCCGGAGGGGGAAGAGCTGCCGGCGGCGGCGGCGGCGCACGGGGACATCGTGGCCGCCCTGCGGCGGGGAGACGGCGCGGAAGCGGCGCGGGTGATGGACGCGCACCACGATCTGTCCGAGAAGCGGATCCGGGCCTGGATGGAGCGGCAAGCCGGCGGCGCGGATGCGGCGGGCGCCGGAGCGGTCAGAGACGCCGTCCAGGCGGCGCTGTTGTGGCCGGGGCCGCGGTGAGGGACGCGGGGACGCGGGGACGCGGGCCCAGACAAGAACGAGGAGAGCGACGTGCAGCGGTATGAGGGGATGCGGACGCTGGAGGCGGAGCCGGGGCGGGTGTGGACGGCCTGGCGGTCCGAGGGGCGGTTCACCAAGAACCCGGACGTGGTGGCGCTGCCGGACGGGCGGCTGCTGGCGGTCTACGCGGACACCAACCAGCACTGGGCGGACGGCGACATCCGGCTGACGCTCATCCAGAGCGTGGACAAGGGCGCGACGTGGACGCTGGCCGGGATTCTGGCGGAGTCCGACCGCAGCAAGCGCGAGCCGCACTGGGTGACGCCGCGCCTGAGCTCCCTCTCGGACGGGCGGCTGGTGGTGCTGTGCGACCTTGACGACTACGAGCACTGCAACGAGCAGCAGGACCCGGGCATCTTCATCTGGTGGAGCAGCGATCTGGGGAAGACCTGGAGCGCGCCGGAGAACACGGGGATCCACGGGATCGAGCCGGACCGGGTGATCGAGCTGGCCGACGGCCGGCTCTCCATCGGCTCCCACATGACGTGCGTTGACACGCAGAAGAACGCGGAGTTCATCTGGCGCTCGCCGGACAACGGGAAGACGTGGGGGCCGCCGGTGGCGGTGGCGAAGGACGCGGTGCACCTGTACTGCGAGGGGGCGTTTGTGCCGCTCTCGGACGGGACGTTGGTGTGCGTGATGCGGGACAACCTGCACAACAACTACCCCTCCCAGGTCTCCTACTCCTTCGACAACGGCGACACGTGGACGCAGCCGGTTGAGGCGCCGTTCGCGGGCGACCGGCCGTTCGCGGGGCAGCTGCCGGACGGGCGGCTGCTGGTGACGTTCCGCAACCAGGCGGGGAACAAGGGGACGTACGCGTACCTGGGCCACTTGCAGCACGAGCTCGGGTACCGCGTCTCGGCGCTGCACGCGGGGCCGGCCGAGATCGCCATCTCCGGCGAAGACGGACTGCGGGTGGCGCACGCCTCGCCGGCGACGACGCAGTACAACCTGCTGCCGCCGGAGAGCTACCGCAGCGAGGTGGTCTTCGAGGCGGTGGTGCGGGTGGAGGGGAGTCCGAGCGGGCTCGGCGCGCTGGAATCGCTGCCGGCGAGCATGGACGAGTCGTTCCCGGGCAGCGCGTACATCCAGCTCGCGCACATGAGCGTGCGACTGAGCATCGCCGCCGACGGCCTCTACCTGGGCGATCCGGAGCACCCGCAGCGCCTGGTGGATCGCTACTGGGGGGCGGACATGACCCGGTGGCACACGGTGCGGGTGCAGCACCGCGGCGGTCTGGTGCGGGTCTACCTGGACGGCAAGGACGTGCTGCGCTTCCGGCACCTGCTGCCCGGGCCGTTCGTGACCACCTGCTTCGGGTCGCCGCGCAACGGGACGGGGACGTCCTTCTGGCGGTCGGCGAAGTACCTGGTGAAGAACCAGAGCGAGCCGGAGCACAGCTGGATCTGGGAATCGCGCAGCGGGCGGTTCCCCGACCAGTACGAGATCGATCACCTGCTCGAGGTCCACGCCAACCCGCACCCGCGGGCGGACAACGGCTACTCCACCTGGCTGCGGTTCGACGACGGCGAGATCCTGTTCCTGGACTACACCAACCGGGGCGATCCGTACGGCCAGAGCCACGTGGTGGCGTGCCGGCTGCGAGAGGACGATTTCCGGACCGCCGGGCGGCGGGCGAGCGTGCCGGCGAGGGACAAGTAGATGCCGGCGTATCAGCCGATGCGGAGCCTGGAGGCGGAGCCGGGGCGGGTGTGGACGGCCTGGCGGTCCGAGGGGCGGTTCACCAAGAACCCGGACGTGGTGGCGCTGCCGGACGGGCGGCTGCTGGCGGTCTACGCGGACGTGGACAGCCACTGGGCGGAGGGGATGATCCGGCTGACCCTGATCGAGAGCGCCGACAGAGGGGCGACGTGGTCGCTGGCGGGGGTGATCGCGGAGTCGGACCGGTCTGTGCGCGAGCCGCACTGGGTGACGCCGCGCATCACCCTGCTCTCGGACGGGCGGCTGGTGGTGATCTGCGATCGGGACGACTACGAGCACTGCCACGAGTACCAGGAGTCCGGGAACTACATCTGGTGGAGCAGCGATCTGGGGAAGACCTGGAGCGCGCCGGAGAACACGGGCATCCCGGGGATCGAGCCGGACCGGGTCGTCGAGCTGCCGGGTGGGCGCTTGGCGGTCGGGGCGCACATGACGTACGCCGAGACGCAGAAGCTCGGGCAGTTCGTGTGCCTCTCGGATGACGGCGGGCGGACGTGGTCCGAGCCGGTGGTCATCGCCCGAGACCAGGTGCACATGTACTGCGAGGGGGCGATCGTCCCGCTGCAGAACGGGAGTCTGGTGTGCGTGATGCGCGACAACGTGCACGCCAACTACCCGTCGCAGGTCTCGTTCTCGTTCGACAACGGGCTGAGCTGGACGGAGCCGCAGGAGGCGCCGTTCTCCGGCGACCGGCCGTTCATCGGGCAGTTCGCGGACGGGCGCCTGCTGGTGACGTACCGCAACCAGGGCGGCAACCGGGGGACGTACGGCTGGCTGGGGGACATCGGGGCGGAGCTGGGGTACCGGGTCTCGGCGCTGCACAAGGGGCCGGAGGAGCTCTCGCTCTCGGCGGAGGACGGGCTGCGCATCCGCCACAACGGGCCGGCGACGACGCAATACAACCTGCTGCCACCGGAGAGCTTCAAGAGCGAGGTGCTCTTCGAGGCGACGGTGCGGGTCGCGGGCGCGCCGGGGACGGGGTGCGGGTTCGTGCAGATCGCGCGGATCGGGGCGCAGCTCTCGATTCATCCGGAGGCGATCTGGGCGAGCGATTCCCGGCAGCGCCGCCGGCGGGTGGATCGCAGTCGCGAGCTGGACATGACCCGGTGGCACACCGTGCGGATCCACCACAAGGGCGGGTTGGTGCGCTACTACGTCGACGGGCAGGAGGTGATCCGCAACCACCTGACGTTCGAATCGCTGCCGGTGCAGCCGGGCGGGACGCGGACGTTCTTCGGCACGGAGGCGAACAGCACCGGGGAAGTGTGCTGGCGGCACGTGAGCTATCACGTCCGCAACCAGAGCGAGCCGGACTTCCACTGGGCCTGGAGCGCGGGCGACACCGCCAGCGCCGGCGGCGTGGGGGGCACGGGGAACGCGGCGCGCGCCGACCACATCACCGGGTTCCCGGACCAGTACGAGATCGACCGGATCATGGAGCTGCACGCGAACACGCACGAGCACCCGGACAACGGCTACTCCACCTGGCTGCAGTTCGACGACGGGGAGATCCTGGTGCTGGACTACACCAACCAGGGCGACCCGCACGGGCAGAGTCACGTGGTGGGGTGCCGGCTACGGCTAGAGGACTTCGAGACGATGGGGCGGCGGGCCATTCCGCGCTAGCCCGGGCGAGGAGGTGGCGCCAGGCGCCGCCCGCTCGCGAGACGGCGGCCCGGCCGGCCCCGCCCGGCCCCGCCCGGCCCCGCGGCCGGGCGCCTTGTGGTCGAGCGGCGGGGCCGGTTAGCATCTGCGACCGTGTCTGCGTTGCTCACGGCTGCGTCGACGGCGGAGCCGCCGGACGACTTCGTGCGACGTCACGGGACGGTGGTCGCGACGTTCGACCACCGCACGCAGGACTCCGGCAACGTATCCTGGCTCGTCGAGACCCCGGCCGGCGCAATGTTCGTCAAGACGGCCGGGGTGCCCGGTCCGCCACCTCCCGGCGCCCCGGTCCCGTACTTCGACCACGCCGGCCGGGTCGCCCTGTTGCGTAACGCCGTCGCGCTGGCGCGTTCGTGCGCGCATCCGGCGCTGGCCCGCCTCCACAACGTGGTCGAGTCCCCCGCCGGGCCGGTGCTGGTCTACGCCAGGGCGCCGGGGGAGCTGGTCGGCACGGAGCGGGCCCGCCGCGCCGACCCGCGGTCGGCGTACCAGCGGTTCGCGCACCTCCCGGCGGAGCGCCTCCTCGGGGTCTTCGACGTCCTGGTCGACCTGCACGAGCGCCTCGCCGGCCCGGGCTGGGTGGCCTCCGATCTCTACGACGGCTGCCTGCTCGTCGAGCTCACCACGGGCCGGCTGACCGTGATCGACCTGGACGCGTACCGGCGGGGCCCGGGCACCAACACGATGGGCCGGATGTTCGGCTCCACCCGCTTCATGGCGCCCGAGGAGTTCGAGCTCGGCGCACCGGTCGACGAGCGCACCACGGTCTTCACGCTCGGGCGGTTGGCGTGGCACTTCGGCACGCGCCTGACCGAGCGCGCCGAGCGATTCTGCGGCCCACCGGACCTCGTCGCCGTCGTCCGGCGCGCGTGCGAGCGCGCCCGGGAGGAGCGCTACGCGGGGGTCGCCGACTTCGCCGCCGGGTGGCGGCGAGCCCGGGGCGCCTGAGTCCGGGTCTCGGACGGGCGCGTCCCGCGGCCGGCGCGCCGTCCGGCGGACGCTCCGCGCGGCGGCCACGGTGCTCGTGGCGGGGCTCCCCGCCCGCTTCAGGTCGTGCTCGCGCTCCCCGCGGCGTCCTTCCGGCGCTCAACGGAATCCCGCCGAGAGGCCCGCCGCCCGGGCGGCGGGCCTCCGCACGCGGCGGGCGGCGTTGCCGGCGCTACGAGGTGAACACGCCCCCGCCGATCGGCGCCGTCGGCGGCCGCCAGGGCGAAACCACGATGGCCGTCCACGTGCCGTCCTTCTGGCACGTGTGCTCCTTCGCGGGCTGCCCGTTGAGGGAGAACGTCGCCTTCTCGCCCGTGACGTAGGGCAGGTCGCTCCCGGGGATGTAGCAGGGCTTGTTGGCGACGACGGGCCCGTTGGGTTCTGCCTGCGCGCCCGGCACGAGCACGCTGCTCGCCGCGATTCCCAGGAGCGCGGCCAGGGCGAGGGTGCGGACGCGGGTGGCGGCGGTGCGCTTGCGGTCCATGGCGGTCTTCCCTTCCGTTCGTGCTGCGTGCCACGTGTCGGCGCCCCGTCCCGCGCCGGTCCCGCCTCCCTCCTTCCGTCTCGCTCAGGACCGGCGCTGCGGGTCGGGCCGTCCGGGCGCCCGGCACGGATCGGGCGCCGGCTCCTCCACCGTAGGCGAGCGGGGCGGCGGCGGCGCCCCCGGTGGGCGTCCGAAAGGGGACCACTCCGCGCCCGG
>DATLLM010000524.1:0-12916 GCA_035537855.1 Chloroflexota bacterium
GTCCAGGTGCCGTGCACCTCGGTGAAGGTGCCCCCCCCCGGCCAGGCCGCCTCGCGGAACTGGTCCGGCTACGCGGCGACGGGGGGCACCTTCACCGAGGTGCACGGCACCTGGACGGTGCCCCAGCCCGGGGCGGCCAGCGCGCCCGGGGTCAGCGCCGCCTGGGTGGGGATCGGCGGGGTCGACAGTCGCGACCTGATCCAGGCCGGCACCGAGGAGACGGTGACCGGCACCGGCCAGCGGCAGTACGAGGCCTGGATCGAGACCCTGCCCCAGGCAGCCGAGACCGTGCCGCTCACCGTCCGCCCCGGCGACACGGTGACCGTGGACATCACCGAGCAGGGGGCGGACACCTGGCTCGTCTCGATCACGAACAAGTCCACCGGCCAGAAGTATCAGCGCCCGGTGCGCTACGCGTCTTCGCGGTCCTCGGTGGAGTGGGTCGAAGAGGCCCCCAGCGCCGGCCGGGGCGGCGTGCTGCCCATCGACGACTTCGGCACGGTCAGCTTCACCGGGGCGACCGCGGTCAAGAACGGCAAGTCGGTCACCCTGAGCCAGCTCGGCGCCGGGCCGATCACCATGATCGGGCCCAGCGGTCAGGCCCTGGCGGTGCCCTCCGCCATCGGCGGCGACGGGGCGAGCTTCAGCGTCACCCGCACGGCGGCCCCCGCCACCGCGACCCCGGGACAGGGCCAGGGCGGCGGCTTCCCCACCTACCCCGGCCCCGGGCGCGGGCGGCGCGGCAACTGAGCAGGCGGGGCGCGCGCCCCAACGCGCGCCCCCGCCGCTGCAGCGAGGACCGTCCGGCGACCGGCCCGGGCGTAGCCGCACCGCAGCACCGATGCGGGGAGCCGGCCCCGGCGTCCTCGCCGCCGTCGGCCGGGCCGCCGCGCGTTGGCGACGGCTCGTGCCGCGCTTAGAGTGCCTCACACCGTTGGGGGAGAGCAGAGGGTTGTTTCCTGGGGACGTTGTCCCCAGCCCCCTCTCTGGGCGGCGCGCTTACCGTGACGATCCCATTGTTGCGCCCTGCGGGTGACCCGGCATCGCCTGGCCGGTGACCTCCGCCGCGCCGCTCGATCGCACCTCCGCCCGCCCCCCACCGGAACTCGCTCCTCCTTGCCCGCCGCCAGCGCGTGTCCTACGATCGCCCTGCCGGGCGGAGCGCCCGGGCGAGCGCAAACGGCGCGAAGGGAGCCTGTGGCCGATGGCCGGCGAGGCAAAGGTGACCAGGGTCGAGATCGAGACCTTCGCCTGGCAGGCGAACGGCATGACGACGGTGCGTGTCCAGGGGGGCCAGCTGAAGACGGCCTACGATCCGGACGCCGTGGCCACCCAGACCGGGACGGCGATCAAGCTGGTGACCGACGCGGGGGCGGTCGGCGAGTACGTCCGCGGGGGAGCCGGGGCCCACGAGGTGGCGGCCGGCGCCCGGCTGCTCCTGGGGCGGGGCGCCCACGAGCGCGAGCCGCTCTACCACGAGCTGAAGAACCAGCGGGTCTACGGCTTCCTCGACGTGGCCCTCTGGGACCTCGCCGGCAAACTGGCCGGCCTCCCCATCTCCAAGCTCCTGGGCGGCTACCGGCAGCGCCTCCCCGCGTACGCCAGCACGATCGACGGCGCCGTCAGCGGCCCGCTCTCCGATCCCGGCTCGTACGCCGACTTCGCCGAGCAGTGCCGCCAGCTCGGCTACCGCGCTTTCAAGATCCACCCCTTCCCCTGGGAGGAGGTCCAGACTCACGTCGAGACGGTGCTCGCCGTCGCCGGCCGGGTGGGCAGCACGATGGACCTGATGCTGGACTCCTTCTGCCACTACCGGACCTTCGCCGACGCGGTGCGGGTCGGGCGGGCCTGCGACGAGGGGCGCTTCTTCTGGTACGAGGACCCCTACGGCGACGGGGGGATCACCCCGTTCAGCCACGCCAAGCTGCGCGAGCTGGTCAGGACGCCCCTGCTGATGGGCGAGAAGCTGCGCAACCTCCAGGAGCGGATGGCCTTCGTCCTGGCCGGAGCGACGGACTTCGTCCGCGGCGAGGTGGGCACCGAGGGCATCACCGGCACGATGAAGATGGCCCACGCCGCCGAGTCGGTCGGGCTGGACCTCGAGCTGCACGGCTCGGGGCCGGCCCAGCGGCACGTCATGGCGGCGCTGCGCAACAGCAACTACTACGAGCAGGTCTGGGTGCACCCCGTGGTCACCAGCACCGAGCCACCGGTCTACGCGGACGGCTACGTCGCCGGACTCGGCGCCGTCGGCGCGGACGGCTGCGTGCCGGTGCCGGAGGGGCCCGGCCTGGGCGTGACCTACGACTGGGACTTCATTTCCCGCCACAGCCAGGGAAAGGTGACCGTGGCGGCCGATTCGTAGCGGCCACCGCGCCGCGCCGCCGATCTGCTCCCGGCCCGCATCGCCGCCGCCGCGCGCGGTGGAGGAGCGGGACGGGACGCCGGCCAGCAGCGCCCCCGCCCTGCCGGCCGCCCCGCCTGGGATCGTCGAGGTGCCGCTCCAGCTCGAGTGCGCGCTCCTCCTTGTCGATCTGGTGCGCACCGGCCTCCGCAGCCGGGGCGGCCTGGTCGCCGAGAGTCTCCGGCTGCGGCCGCAGCCGGCGGTCTTGTCCCGCCCCATCTCCGGCGGTAGATTGTGTGCCCAGACCAGGAACAGAAGCCGGAGCAAGGAGCGGTGAGCGGAATGAACAGCAGCCGTCGGCGGGTCCTCGGTAGCGGTGGTCTCGCACTGGCCGGAGCGGCCCTGGCCGCCTGCGGCGGCGCCGCGTCAACGGCAGAGCCGGGGGCCCAGAGCAAAGGGCCGGTGGCGATCGACATCCTGACCCGCAGCGGCGTGACCGCGCAGACCGGCCACAGCCAGTGGTACGCCAACGCCGCCAAGTCCACGTTCACGCCGCAGACCGACATCACCGTCAACTTGATCGACGCCGATCCCGACGTCACGACCAAGCTCACGGTGATGGCCTCCGCCGGCACGCCGCCGGATGGCTCGTGGTTCGCCACGCTCGCCGACGGCAGCGGCGGCCGCGAGCAGGCCATCAAGGGCGTCTTCAAGCCGCTCGACGAGTACATGAAGAAGGACACCAGGTTCGACGTCAAGCCCTACTTCAAGGCGCTGATCGACCTGTTCACCGTCAACGGCAAGCTCTTCGCCCTGACGCTGATGGGCCACTACGGCACCAACGTCCTGTACTACAACCGGCAGAAGACCGGTGCGGCCGGCGTGACGATCCCGGCGGACGGCAACTGGACCGTCGACGAGTTCGTCGCCGCGGGGCAGAAACTGGTCAACAAGGGCAACGATGCCTGGGCCTTCTGGCCGGACCTGGCGGCGGCCGAGTTCGGCGCCTTCTGGGTGCGCCAGTTCGGCGGCGAGCTGCTCGACGAGGCCGGCAAGAAGTGCCTGATCGACACCCCCGAGGCGCGGGCCGGCCTGGAGTGGGTCTACAACTGCTCCACCAAGTTCCAGCTGATCGACAATCAGTTCCGCACCGACAACAAGACCGCGATGTTCGAGATGCAGGGCAAGCTGGCCGGCGTCAGCGGGACGCCCGGCCTGGCCTCCGAGTACAAGAAGCCCGGGCAGACGCGCGTCAACTTCGACCTGGGGATCGCCCTGTTCCCCAAGGGGCCCAAGGGCCACGGCACGCAGGGCTCCGGCTCGGGGGTGGGCATGACCAAGACGGACAAGGGCGCGGCCGTGTGGGAGTGGATCAAGTTCATCACGAGCAAGGAGAACGGGTACCTCCAGGTGCCGGGCGGCGCGGGCAGCCCGGGGGGACGCACCGACACCTGGCAGGACCCGCGCATGCTGGCCTACGACCCCATCTACACCAACATCCTGAAGACCTACCCGCAGGGCGCCGGCTCGATCCGCTGGCCGGCCAACAGCCGCCGCGTCGACTTCTTGAAGGCCATCGACGATAACCTGGCGCCGTACTTCAAGGGCCAGACCAGCCTGAACGATGCGACGAGCACGGCGGCCCAGGCGGCCAACGTGATCCTGTCGCAGTAGGGCGGGGACACGCGGTGGCCACGACGCCGGCATCGGGCGCCTCTGGCCACCCCCGAGGCGACGAGCGATGCGGCGGGACGCACCGATGCCGAAGGCGGTCTGAGGCCTCCCCGGGGGCGAAGGGCCGCGGGCCGGTGGGCTACCGCGTGCTCATAGGCAGCAGGCGCAGCAGGTCACGCTGGCGCTCGGTGACGCCGTCCATCAGCTCGGGGGAGGCGTCGTCCTGACCCGACCAGCCGGCCACCCAGCACGGGCTGTAGGCGTAGTAGAGGGTGCGCCGCGGCCGGCCGGTACGGTTCACCTCGGACCCGTGGGACAGGGCCTCGGTGAACACGATGGCGTCGCCCGCCCGACACGGCACCGGCTCGCGCACCGGGATGTCGTCCGGCTCCCGCCCGTAGGGGTTGGCGTAGAGGCTCTTGTGGCTGCCCGGGATCACCGAGAAGCAGCCGTCCTCCACCCCCTGGTCGGTGAGCGGGTACACCACCTTGACCAGCGTGGAGAGGAAGCGCCCGTCGTGGGCCCGGAACTGGCAGGCGGGCGACACCGGGGTGTTCCCCAGGTGGAAGGCCGTGCGGTCGCCGGCGTGGTAGCGCAGGATGGCGTAATCGTGGTTCAGGCGCGGCCGGGTGCCGATCGTCGCCTCCACCAGCCCGATCACCGGCTCCAGGTCGATCAAGCGCGCGAACGGCTCCCCCAGCTCCTTCAGGTTGTGGATGCGCACGTCGCTGCCACCCGGCACCTCCCGCTGCAGGCGCACCGGGGGCGGCACGTCCCCGTCCGGGAGGCGCTCCGTGCGGTCGATGACCGCGTTGAGCGCCGCGACGTGCTCCGGCGTCAGGGCGTTCCGCACCACCAGGTAGCCCTTCAAGTCCAGGATGTAGCGCTGCTCCTCGTTCATCTCATTCCTCGTCGCTCGTGCCAAGCCTGACCACACCCTCGGTGGACCGGGATCGAAGGTCGGGGGACCATCCGACCGCGCCCTGAGGGCCCCTCACGGCCGGGGGTCAGTTCCCGAACCGCACCCCCAGCTTGACGCACGCTTCCGGGTGCTCGTCGATCTCCCGGTACGCTTCCGCTGCCTCCTCGAACGGCACCACCGGCTGCACGATCCCCTCGTGCCGCACGCGCCCGGTGCGGACCAGATCCTCGGCCAGGTCGACGATGCGGGCCCGGTCCCAGCCGTAGTCGCGCAGCGGCAGGCTCACCGTCCGGCAGGACACCAGATGGATGGCGTTCCAGTGAAACTCTTCGCCCAGGCGGAGGGCGTCGGCGCCGCCGGCGTAGGCGGCGATGACGCCCACCGTGCCCTCGAACCGCGTGGCCCGGACCGCCTGGTGGAGCGCCACCGGGTTGCCGCTCACCTCCAGCGCCACGTCCGCCCCGAGCCGGCCGGTCAGCCGGCGGATCTCCAGCCCCACGTCGCCCGCGGCCGGGTCGAGCACCACGTCCGCGCCCAGGCTCGCGGCCAGGTCGCGGCGCCGCGCCAGCGGGTCGACGGCGATGACGAGCGCCGCCCCTGACAGCCGGCAGTACTGCAGCGCGAACAACCCGATGGCCCCCAGGCCGAACACGGCCACCCGGTCGCCCAGCCGGACGCGCGCGTCGCGCATCGCCAGCGCGGCGTCGGCCGGATCGATGCACACGGCCGCCTCCGGGGTGAGGTCGCCCGGCAGCTTGCGGATGCGCTCGGTGGTCACCACGTGCACGTCGCGCAAGGGGAGGTGCCCGTACACGCGGTCGCCGCGCGCGAAGGCCGCCACCTCAGGCCCGACCTCCTCGATCCGCCCGACGATGGAGTTGCCCAGGTGGAGGGGGAAGCGGCCGGCGCCGCCGTCCTCCCTGGGTAGGAGGCACTGCCACTCCGGGTCGTAGCGCGCCGCCGACGTCGCGGCCTGGTGGCGGTAGGCCATCAGCTCGGTGCCGTGCTTCGGCGCGCCGAACTCGCTGCGGATGCGTACCAGCCGCGGCCCCAGCGGCGGGGGCTCGTACTCCACCAGCCGCGGCGTGCGCGGCGCGACGGCGACCAGCTCACGGGGCATCGCGACCGTTGCTCCCTTCTGCATCTGAGCAGCGCACGGACGGGCCGGCGGGACCGGAGCGGGCACCGCGTCACCTCGGGAACCCACCGTGAGGGCCAGCGCGAGGCCGTGCCGCGCCGCCGGCCCTTCCCGCTTCCCGTCTCCGCGCAGATGGCAAACCGTCGCCGATGGACGGGCCGCAGCAGTATACGTGCGCCCGCTGCGCCTCCGGATGCTGCGGCAGGCCCGCTCCCCGCCTGCTCCCGCGCCGCTTGAGGCACATCGCCGTGACCCCACCGCGACCGCCCCGCGGCCTCCGCACGAGCGGGGTCGCTCAAGCGGCGGGGAGCCATCGACCCCCGGCCTCAGCCGTAGCGGGCGGTGAACGCCAGCTCGCCGGCGCCGACGTCGAGGGTGGCCAGCACGCAGGGACGGCCGTCGAGGTCGCGCTGGGCAAAGGGGAGCGCGTCGCCGCCGGCAAGCAGCCCGGTCGCGGGCCGGCCGCCGTGCTCGGCGGGGAGCACCAGCGTCGCGCCGGGCAACCCTTCGGCCGACCGGATGGTCAGGCGGAGCTCCCCTGCGCCTTCGTCCCACTCCTGCGCCGCCAGGATGGTCGACCGGCGGCGCTCCGCGAAGCGGCACCAGGCGTCGGTGCTGGGCATGGGGACGCCGCGCGCCCGGCAGTGCTCGAGCACGGCCTCCAACCAGCCGGCGGTACGGATGAACTGCCCGGTGCGCACGCGCAGCCCGGTGGAGTAGACCGGGTGGAAGTACATCTGAACGGCTGTATGGAAGCGGTCGACGGCGGCGTCGATCAGGGCCCGTGAGAGGACGATCGCTTCGGCCTCGTCGAGCGGGCGGAGGAAGCTCTTGTCCACGAGGAGGTAGTCGTCGCAGAGGAGCGTCTCTTGCTGGAAGCACTCCACGAACGCGCCCCCGGACTCGATGAAGCGCATGGGCAGGCCGCTGCCGGTCAGGTAGCCGCTCTGGTACCGCTCGGCGGCGCGGTAGTTGGTCTCCAGGCGGATGCCGTTGTCGGCCAGGGCCCGGGCCGTCTCCACCCACCCCGGCCAGACGACGCAGTGGTGGCGGGTCGTGCGCGGGGCCTCGCCGTACCGGGCCGCGAAGCGCCCGATCTCCTCGCCGATGTGGCGCGCGAAGGTGGGCGGGTCCGGGCGCAGCGAGTGCCAGAGGTGCGGCCCGAGGGAGTGGCCGCGCGCCCGGTAGTCGGCCGCGAGCGCCGGGGGCACCTCTTCGTAGTGCTGCTCCATCAGGTAAATGGTGTAGCGCCCGCCGTACGCTTCGGTCATGCCGACGTACCGCTCGAGCTGCGGGCGGGTCATGCCGTCGCTGTCGCCGTTGATCAGGCAGATGGCCGGGGCGGCGGCGGGGAAGGGCCACAGCCGGGCGAGCGGCCCGCTGCCCTCGCTCGTCCAGGCGAGCAGGCGGAGCAGCAGCCGCTGCTGGAGGTCGGCCTGGGGGATGTGGCGCCGGTCGACGTCCAGGTGCCCCTGGAAGAGGTCGTTGGGCGCGAACACGCCGTCGCCGTCGCTGTCGGGCGCCGGCCCGGTGCTGGCGAGCTCCGGGCGGCCCTGCCGGAAGAGCACGGTGGACGTGGCCAGATCGTAGGCGAAGACGGCGAACCTTCCGGTGCCGTACCGACCGACGACGACGGCCGGGTGGGGCATCGGCCAGTCGCGCCCGGCCACCCAGGCCACGACGCTCTCGGGCGATGGGGGACGGTCGTAGAGGTCGGCGGCGCCGTGGAATTGCAGCGGCCCCTCCATCGCCGGCAGCGACAGCGGGTGGTGGCGCTCCGGCGCGACGTAGAAGTCCGGCGCCACCCGGGGGCCACCGCCGTCCAGCCCCAGGGCGTGCGCCGTCGCCACGGTCGGTCGCAGCCAGACCACCCCGGTCCCGGCGCGCAGGGCGGCCAGGGCCGCCGCCTCGGCCCCCGTTTCCGGCCGGCAGGGCGCGACGACGAGCGCCTGCCGCCCGGCCAGCGCGTCGGCCGGCCAGACGCCGGCTGAAACGTCGAGGTCGTCGGCCCCGGTCACGCCCTCCGCGCGGAGCATCTCAACGGCGTAGCGCCCGAGCGGCGCGCCGGCGCGGTCCCACAGGCAGAGGGGGGGGCGGGTGCGCGTGCCCACCACGGCCAGGGCCCCGGCTCAGACCGAGGCCGGCGCGGCGGCCAGCTCGTCGGCGTTGGTCTTGACCTTCACGAAGGCCTCCGCGATGTCGTCCATATCCTGTCGGGTGCCCAGGAACGGCGCCTGGCCGATCCACAGCGTGTGCTCGGCGCACAGCCGCTCCGCCTGGGGGCAGACCACCGCCCGGTAGTCCATCTGCCGGCCGTAGTGCGAACCGGTGAGCGGGAATCCGCCGCGCAGCGCGCCCTCCAGCGCCCGCTGGAAGACGGGGTGCTTGTACACCGGGGCGAAGTACCCCGCGGAGACGGGGACCCCCTCCGCCACGAGGGCCCGGATCAGCGTCTCGCGGCCCACCCCCTTGAACGCCTCCGGCCCGGTGTACTTGAAGAGGAAGAGGTGCACGGCGTTGCGGACGACGAAGGGGTCGACCCGCACGGCGGACAGCCCCTCGATCTCGGCCAGTCGGGAGGCGAGGTGGGTGGCGTTCTCGGCGCGGCGGGCGGCCCACCCTTCCAGCCGGTCGAGCTGGGACAGCAAGAGGGCCCCGCAGAGCTCGGGCATGCGGTAGTTCCAGGAGAGCACCGGGAAGGTCACGCGGCCGGGGAGGTAGTCCACGTCCTCCTCCCGGTGCACGGCCCCCCGCCAGAAGTCGTGGTACAGGATCGCCCGGTTGTAGATGGCGCCGTCGCTGGTGGTCAGGCACCCCCCCTCCCCGCTGGTGAGGTTCTTGCTGGCCTGGAAGCTCCACGCCGCCACGGGGGAGAGCGAGCCGAGCTTGCCGCGGGCGTGGATGCCCCCGTGGGCGTGGGCGGCGTCTTCGATCACCCGCAGGCCGTGCGTGCGGGCCACGGCGTTGATGGCGTCCATATCCGCCGGGAGGCCGCCGAAGTGGACGGGGATGACGGCGCGCGTCTTCTCGGTGACGGCCGCCGCGATCTGCCCCGGATCGAGGTTGTAGGTCTCAGGGTCGACGTCCACGAACACCGGCACCGCCCCGACCTGCAGGACGGCGGTGGCCGTGGCCATGAAGGTGTACGGGGGGACGATCACCTCGTCGCCCACGTCGACGCCGCTGGCGACGAGCGCGACCTCCAGGGCCGCCGTGCCGCTGCTGACGCACAGGCCGTAGCGGCAGTCGTGGTAGGCGGCGAAGCGCTGCTCGAACTCCCGGGTCCGGGTGGCGCCGGGGCGCAGCCGGCCCCAGTCGCCGCTGCGGACGACGTCGGCCACCGCCTGCACGTCGCGCTCCTCCACCACCGGCCACGGATGGAAGGGCCGCGTGCGCAGCCTGGGGCCCCCGTTGATCGCCAGCCGAGCCATCGCGCTCCTCCGTCACCGATCGGCAACCCGCGGGGCGCCCGCGCCCGGCGCCGCCGCCCGTGTGCTCAAGTGCTCGGGTGCTCGGGTGCTCGTCCGCGCGCAGTCCCAGATCGCCGGGCCGGCGGCACGGCACTATAGCAACCCGGCGAGGTCAGGCGGCGCGGCGGAGAGCTCGGGCGAGCTGGCGCAAGGCCACCACTTCGGCACGGGCGCGAGTGGCGCCCGTCCCGCCCACGTGCGAGCCGCACCCACCGCACTCCAGGTCGCCGCGCCGGACGGGTTGGGCGAAGAAGGCACGGGCGCTGGCCGGGTCGCGCTGCGCGCGCAGACGACTTCGCCGGGTGTGTCTTGGGCGCGTCGCATCATGGCCCCAGCCAGGCGTCCGCCGGCAGCCAGGTGGGACGGGGGAGACCGAGGTGGTCTTGAAGCACGTGCTCGGCCGTCTGGAGGGCGCCCTCGGCCCAGCCCTGCGCCACGGACCAGGCCTCGCCGCAGATGAAGACGTCCGCGTCCGGCACCGGCCGGCGCATGAAGGGCGCCACGTCCCACATGCGCGCCCCGACGTTCCAGCTGTGGACGCCACCGCCGAAGGGGTCGCGCGACCAGTCGATGTAGGCCGCCCAGGTCGGCGCGGGCACCTCGACCCCGTGCAGGCCGGCGAGCTGTTGCCGCGCGGCTTCGACCATCGCCCGCGAGGCGACGACGTCAGCGGGCACGTCCCCCTGCGAGGGGTACGGATCGCCCGTGCCCGGGAGGGGCGGATTGTCCATCAGCAGCTGCCAGTAGGCGGCGGCGAGCCCGTGCGTGTAGGTCGCGAGCATCATCGCCGAGCGGTTGCTGGGGTCGGCGCCGGGCTGATCGCCCTCCGTGCCGAAGTACACGCACTGCCGGATGGGCAGGTCCGTGACGGAGAACCCGGAGGAGACGCCAAGCGGCGCCCACCAGGTGCGGTCGAAGGTGAGGAACATGCGGCTGATCGAGATGCCGTCCACCGCGCGCAGCGCAGTGCGGAATGCTGCGCTGTCGAAGAGGAACGTCTCCTGGTCCAGCAGCTCCAGCGCGCGCCGCGGCAGCGCCAGGATCACGCGCCCGGCGCGGACCGTGCGGCGGGCGTCTCCTTGCTCGATCACCAGTCCCAGCGCCGGGCCGCCGGCGATGCGATCCAGGCGACGCAGCCGCGCACCGGTCTCGATCCGTCCCCCGGCGGTCGTGAACGCGTCCGCGAGCGCCTGCGGCAGCACCTGGTAGCCGTCGCGCAGGTGGCGGTAGGTGGGCACCGGCGGCGTGCCGAGGAGGTCGGTGATCATGCCGGCGCTGTGGTCCAGGTTGCCTCTGACGGCGTAGCCGCGCCCCTCCGCCATGTACTCCACCACCGAGCGGGGCAGCATCCGGTCCATCAGCGTCACCAGGTCCCAGTCCACCAGCGGGCGGCCGAGCACGGTGGCATGACGGACGCGGTCCAGGACCTGCGCGGCGGTGAGGCCGGTGGTGTCCCCGAGCAGCGTCTGGGTCAGCGGCCCCAGCGACTCCGAGGGCAGCAGTCCCTGGTAGGCGGGCGGCAGCTCATACGGCAGGCGCGGCGAGCGGGCCTTGACGTCCGCCCGCGTAAGGCGGACGCCGCGCAGGTAGAGCAGGTTGCGCTCGTCGCCGCCGCCGAAGGGCGCCGAGGGGAGGGCGAAGCGTTCGACCAGCGCCGTCACGAGCGGGTGGTCTGACCCGTAGCGCATGCCCCCCATCTCGGCGTGCAGGTGCGGGGTGACCGAGGGGGTGACGGAGTAGAGCCGTCCACCGAGCCGGTCGCCGGCCTCGAACAGCGCCACCCGTGGCGGCCGGCGACCGGGCGCGACGCCCTCCAGCAGACGCCAGGCGGCGTAGAGTCCGCCGATCCCACCGCCGATCACGGCGACGTCGAGGTCTTCGGCCCCGCCCGGGGCCGGCTGCGCCACCGGCCCCCCGCCCGGCGATGAGGCGGCGTGGGCGACCGGGCCGGATCGCCCGAGGACGGCCGCGGCCGCGCCGAGCCCGGCGGCGGCTCCGCCTCTAGAGAGGGTGCGGCGCGAGACAGCACGCGCAGGCCAGGGAGCGTCGAAGGCTGGTGCCGGGCGCGGTCGGTCCACGGTGTGCTCCTCCCTTGCGTGCACGGCGTGTCGCGCCGGAACCGGCCGGACGGCCCCGGCGCGGCGGCCCGAGCGCCCGGTGGCCTTCCACCCGGCGGTGGGCGAGGGCCAGACGCACGTCCGTCGGCTGCGCACCGGGGGCCACGACGCGGTGCTCAAGCTGGTGCGGCACCGCCCGGGCCGGGCTTAGAGCGCCTCCCCAAGAGGGGGCTGGGGACAACGTCCCCAGGAAGAAACACTCTTCTCTCCCCCAACCGGGTGAGACACACTTAGAGCTGCTTGAAGAGCAGGCAGACCGGGGCGGTCGCGGCCGTCACCGTCCCGGTGGGCGTCAGTCGCCCGCTCTGGCTGTCGACCCGGAAGGGGACGATGTTGTTGCCGTTCTGGTTCGCCGCCAGCAGCAGCGAGCCCGACGGGTCGATGTTGAAGTTGCGCGGGATCGCGCCCTGGGTCGGTTCCCAGCCGGCGGCGGTCAGCCTCCCCGTCTGGGCGTCGACGGCGAAGATGGCCAGGCTGTCGTGGCCCCGGTTGGAGCCGTACAGGAAGCGCCCGGTGGGGTGCACCATGATCTCGGCGCAGTTGCTCGTGCCGCTGAAGTCCGCGGGCAGCGTGGAGAGCGTCTGCATGATCTGGAGGGCCCCCCGCTCGGGATCGTAGGCGAAGACGGAGACGGTGTTGTCCAGCTCGTTGATCACGTAGGCCCAGCGCCCGCCGGGGTGGAAGGCCATGTGGCGCGGCCCCGCCCCGGAAGAGACCTGGCCGTAGGGCAGCTCGTTGGCCATCAGCCGCCCGTTGGCCCCGTCCCAGCGCCAGGCCATGATCTTGTCGATGCCCAGGTCGGGATCGAAGACGTAGCGCCCGGCCGGGTCGAAGAGGATCATGTGCGGGTGGGGGGCCTCCTGGCGCTGCCGGTTCGGGCCCATCCCCTCGTGCTGCTTGCTGTCCGTCAGCTCGCCCAGGCGCCCGTCCGGCTGGAGGGCGACGACGACGTCGTTGCCGCCGACGTAGTTGGCGACGACGAGGTAGCGCCCCGAGGGATCGACCTGCAGGTGGGCCGGGATGGAGCCGTAGGAGGACGTGCGGTTGAGCAGGGTGAGCGCGCCGCTGGCCGGGTTGATCCCGAACGCGACGAGCGAGCCGCTGTTCTGTCCCTGGTAGGTGGAGATCTCCTCGACGGCGTAGAGGTAGCGCCCGTTGGGGTGGAGGGCCAGGAACGACGGGTTGTCCACCCCGGTGACCAGCTGCACGCGGGTCAGGGCCCCGCTGGCGGGGTCCATGCGGTAGACGTAC
>DATLLM010000525.1:0-9244 GCA_035537855.1 Chloroflexota bacterium
CCCACCAGCCCGACCACGCCTCGCCCGCGCCCGCCCGGGTGGGCGCCCGCCGGTCCGCGCAGCCGGCCCCTGCCCCGGGCGCTCGCACCCCCGCCGACTGTGGTGCCTCCACCCTGTTCCCCGGCGCCCCGCGGGCGGAAGATGAGGGCGCGCCGGGAACAGCACAAGGAGAACTATCCGCCATGTTGCGACCGCTCACCGCCCACGCCCGCCGCGCGGTCCGTGCCCCCCGCCGTCCCTTCCTGGCCGCGGCCGCCGCGGTCGCCGCGGCCCTCGCCCGGGCGCCGGGAACCGCGCTCGCGGCCGGCCCGAGCGTCCGCACCGCCCAGCGGCCCACCGGAGCGCTGACCGAGAGCGCCCTGGCCGAAATGGAGGCCTACGTCGCCGGGGCGCTCGAGCGCTTCGGCGTCCCGGGAGCGTCGGTGGCCGTCGTGCAGGGCGGGGCGCTGCGCTTCGCCCGCGGCTTCGGCGTGACCGAGCTCGGGGGCGGGGGCCGGCCGGTGGGCCCGGACACGCGCTTCATCATCGGCTCGGTGCCCAAGTCCATGACCGCCCTCCTGGTGGCCACCCTGGTGGACGAGGGCCGCCTGGGGTGGGACACCCCCGTCGTCGAGGCCCTCCCGCAGTTCACCCTGGCCGATCCCGCGGCGACGGCCGCGGTCACCTTCCGCGACCTGCTCAGCATGCGCAGCGGTCTGCCCCGCTTCGACGGCCCCCTCTTCTTCCGGCCCCTGACCCCGGAGGAGGTGGTCGAGTCCCTGCGCGAGGTGCCCTTGAGCGCCCCGCCCGGGGAGGTCTTCGGCTACACCAACCAGGGGTACGCCACCGCCGGCTTCGCGGCGGCCGCCGCCGCCGGGGCGACCTACGGGCGCGACCTGTACCCCACCTACGCCCGTCTGATGCAGGAGCGCCTGTACGACCCGGCCGGGATGACCCGCACCGCGCTCGACTTCGACGCCGGCGCCGCCGACCCCGACCGGGCCGGGCCCCACGCCGTCGACCTCCTGCTGGGACGGCGCACCGCCGTCCCGCTGGGCCTGGAGCGGGGCGGCTTCTCGGTCATCCCCGCCGGCGGCACCACCTGGGCCAGCGCCGGCGACCTGGCCCGCTACGTCTTGCTGCACCTGGGCCGGGGGGTGGCGCCGGGCGGGCGCCGGCTGGTGTCCGAGGCCGGGCTGCTCGAGACGCGGAAGCCGCACACCCCGATGGGGGGCGGGACGCACTTCGGCCTGGGCTGGGTGGTGGGCGAGTACCGGGACCAGGAGCACCTCACCTACGGCGGGGGCAACCTGGGCTACACCTCGTACGTCGCCCTCCTGCCGGCACTCGACCTGGGCGTGGCCGTCCTGACCAACGCCTCCCTGGCCGCGCCGTTCACCCACGCCGTGGCCGACCACGTCTTCGAGGCGGCGCTGGGGCTGGAGCACACCGCGGACGCCGGCCACCTGACCGACGAGCAGGAGATCGGCGCCCTCCTGGCCCAGCTCGGCGGCGGGCTCAGGCCCCGCCCCGAGCCAGGAGAGGTCGCCGCCCTCCTGGGCCGCTACGGTCCCGAGCCGGGGGTCGAGGTGCGCGCCGGCGGCGCCGGCGCCCTGTTCCTGGGCACGGCCTTCGGCGACTTCCCCCTCTACCCGGTCGCCGGGCAGGCGGGCGCGTTCCTGGTCGGAATCGGTCCCGGCGTGACCGCCACCTTCGCTCCAGGCGAGCGCGGCGCTGGCGCCGCGAGCCTCACCATCGGCTGGCTCCTGGGCGACCCCCAGCCGCCGCTGATCATGGCCCGGACCGGGGACAGCGCCCCGGAGCGGGCCCTTGCGCCACAGGAGGAAGGACGCCCATGAAGTCACGACGCGGGGTGTTCGCCGCGGTCGCGCTCTTGCTGGCCCTGCCCGTCGCGGTGCTGGGGCAGGTGCTCTTCGGCGCCAGCTCCGAGACGGTCGTCCACCTGGTGGGCGCGGTCGGATTCGCGCTGCTGGCGCCGGCGTTCTTCGACTTCGCCCTGCCCCGGTGGATCGCCTGGGCCGGCGCCGCGGCCGCCGCCGCCATGGCGGCCATCTTCGCCCTCCAGGCCCTGAGCACGGTGGTCCCGGACGAGACCCTGCACCGCATCGCCTTCCAGCTCCTGGGCAACCACCCGGAGCGGATCGCCCTGGACGTCCTCCTGGCGTGCCTCCTCGCCGTCTGCTTGATCGAGAGCCGGGGCGCGCTCCGGCTGCTGGGCGTGCTCACCTTGCTGACCGCCGTGGCCGCCGAGGCGTACGCCGTCTCGCTCGTGCTCTCGGGCACGGCTGCGAACGCCGAGCTCAAGCTGCTGTACCTCCTGCCGCTGGTCTGGCTGCTGCTGGAGAGCCGGAAGACGCGCTCGCTCGAAGCGCCGGCCTGGAGGGCGCAGGCCGTCTAGCGTCGAGCCCGCCCTCGGACGGTAGACGAACCGCGGGCCGGGCGTCCCGGGTGCGGCGGAGACCGTACCCGGGACGCCCGGCCGGCACGGATCGGTCGCGTGTCTCGCGCGTCTCGCGCGTCCCGATGTTGGACGTTGCGCCCTACGACCGGGCGAAGTTGTTGGGCAGCCGCACCGTAGTCGCGCCCCCCGAGCCGGCCTACCCTTCGTCTCGAAACCGGTTGTATACCAGCCGGCGATGAGGAGGCGTTGATGGTGATGGTCCCGGACGGGGTGTGGCAGCGGCTGTGCACGAACGCGCGCGATCCGGCGGTGCGGCGCTACGTCGTCCTGCTGATGGGCGGCAAAGCCATCGGCCTGGGCGCGCTGCTGGCGGTCATCTCGTTCTTCCTGCCGGCGGTGGCGGCGGCGCAGGGGTCGACGGTGACGGCGCTCGACCCCGAGAACACGGTCAACGCCATCAACACGGCCTGGACGCTGCTGGCCGCGTTCCTGGTGTTCGGGATGCAGGTGGGCTTCGTCATGCTCGAGGCCGGCTTCGCCCGCGAGCGCGAGTCGATCAACATCCTGGTCGAGGGCATCGCCGACACCTGCATCTGCGGGCTGCTGTTCTGGGCCATCGGCTTCGCCTTCATGTTCGGGGACGGCACGCCGTTCGTCGGCACCCACGGCTTCTTCCTCCAGGGGCTGCCCGAGACCTACGGCACCACCGGCATCGCCCTGCTGGCCTTCTGGGTCTTCCAGTTCGCCTTCGCGGACACCGCCTCCACCATCACCTCCGGCGCCATGGTCGGGCGCTGCGGCTTCGTCGGCGACCTGCTCTACAGCATCGGGGTCACCGGCTTCATCTACCCCATCATCGGCCACTGGGCCTGGGGCCCGGACGGTTGGCTGGCCCTCAACGGCTTCAAGGACTTCGCCGGCTCGACCGTGGTGCACACCATCGGCGGCACCATCTCCCTCGCCGGGGCGCTGGCCCTCGGCCCGCGCCTGGGCCGGGTGTTCCGGCGCGACGGGGGCGGCCCGACGCAGCCCCACAACATCCTGCTCGGCGCCGTCGGCGGGCTGATCCTGTGGTTCGGCTGGTACGGGTTCAACCCGGGCAGCACCCTCTCCGCGCTCGACTTCCAGGGCATCGGCCGGGTCTCCTTCAACACCACCATGGCGGCCTGCACCGGGGGCCTGGCGGCGCTGTTCATCGGCTACGCCCGGAGCAAGAAGTGGGACCTGGGAATCACGGTCAACGGCTTCCTCGCCGGCCTGGTGGCCATCACCTGCCCCTGCTACTGGGTCGACCCCCTCGGCGCCTTCTTCATCGGCATCGGCGGGGCGGTGGTGATGATCCTGGTCACCGACCTGCTCGAGCACCTGCGCGTCGACGACCCGATCGGCGCGGTGCCCGTGCACATGGGCGCCGGGATCTTCGGCACCCTCTCCCTCGGGCTCTTCGCCACCGGCGCGTTCGGGCTGCCGACCCCCACCGGGGCGGACAACAGCGCGCCGATCACCGGCCTGTTCTACGGCGGGGGCCTCGGGCAGCTGTGGACGCAGTCCTACGGGGTGGCCGCGGTGGCCGTTGCGGTGGCCGTGCTCTCCCTGGCCCTGATGTACGGCCTGAAGGCGACGGGCGCCCTGCGCGTATCCCGGGCGGGTGAGCTGGAGGGGCTGGACTACCACGAGCACGGCGCCGTGGCCTACCCCGAGTTCGTCACCGCCTGGAACCGGGGCATCGTCACCGGCCCCCCCGCCGGCGCCGACGAGAACGGGTCCCTCCCGGCGACGGCGGTGGCCGCCCCGTCCGGCGGCTAGCGCCGGGCCGCGATCCGGGCCGGCGGGCTCGCGGGACGGGGCCCCGCGAGTCCGCTCCGGGCGACGGGTCAGGCGACGAACGGGCGACCTCGGGCGCCGGCGCCCCTCCCGGCGCCCACCGTGACCCCGGTCACAGACAGCGGCGTCGCGGGGGCGCAAGCTGGTCGCACGCAGATCGGCTCTCGGGTGGATGTTCGGAGGCAGAGTGGGCCGCCGCCGGCCGAGAGCCGGACCGCCCGACCGCGCGCCGCCGCCCGTCCCTGGCGGAAGTGCGCCACCGGGGCCGACCGCTCGGCGCGCCACGACCACCAACCCGGGGACACGCGAAGGAGTCCCGCCCGTGACCATGCTGCCCTCGAACCGCGACACCCTCGCCCTGAACGAGGACCCGCCGGCCGGCGCCGGCCACGGCGCCCGCTGGCTCCGCGCCGCCGGCGCCGTGGCCGGCGTCGCCGTCGTCCTCGTCCTGGGACGCGCCGCCGTCCTCCCGATCCTCGCCTCTGCGCCGGAGACGGCCGCGGTCACCTCCGCGGCCGCGGACCCCGCGCAGCTCCTCGCGCCGCCCCCCGCCCCATCGACCAGCCCCGATCCGGGGGACGCGCCGGGTGACGCGGTCGCCCCGCCGGCTCCCGTCCGCGAGGAGGGCCAGGGTGAGGCGCTCGACGGCAGCGCCGGCGTCGAGCTGCGGACCCTGCCGGACGGCAGCCTCACGCTGCGCGTCAGGGAGGCCAGCCCGGGCACCCAGGTCTGGCTGCCCGGAGGCGTCCACCTGATCATCACCGAGGGCAACCAGGTCCGCCTCCTCGACCCCGTCCCGGACGGGGTGGTGTCGCCCGAGCAGCGCCCCCGCGGCTGACGGCGGCGGTGCCTGGTCAGGGGGTGGCGTTGCCGCCGCCTGGCCGGCCGGTCGGTCGTGCTCCAGACGGGGCGGCCGGCGCCCGCCGGCCGCTCCGCCCGGACGGTGAAGCCCCCGGAGATCCTCGAAGCGCTCCCGGGTGACCCGACCGCGGGGTGTCAGGGCCCTGGGAGGCGCCGGCAGCGCACTGTCCGGGGGCGGCTATCGCCGTGTCAGGCCCCGGCGGCGCAGACTGCGGGCAGACCGAGCGCCAACGCCGGCGCCGGGACGAACGAGCCGAAGGAGCCTCCGATGAACCCGACCCCGCAGCCCATCGCCCCCGACCTCCAGGCCAGCCTGCGCCACCTCCGCCGGATCGTCCTCGGCGGGGCCCTGGCCCTCGCCCTCCTGGGCGCGACGGCGGGCCTCGCGGCCCCGGCGCACGCCTCAGCCGGGACCGTCAGCTACCCGGACCTCACCCGCAAGGTGAACGAGTACGAGGGCCAGCACCGCCTGGCCGGCCAGGACCCGGAGGTGCCGGTCTCCCCCAACCTCACCCGCAAGGTCAACGAGTACGAGGGCCAGCACTAACACCACCGGCGCGTCCTCCTGCCGGGTCGCGGCCGCTACCGGAGCCGGCCGCTCATCCGGTCGGCGCCGAGGCGCGTCGCCCGCGACGCGGCGGCGCCGACGAGCACCCCGATCGCGATCGAGACGATCGTGAAGCCGGCGGTGCTGAGATCGACCAGGGCCACCGCCAGGTCGCTCCCGACCAGCTCCGTCAGCCCCACCACCGCCAGCACCCCCGGCACCAGCAGCCAGAACGCGGGCAGGAACAGGACGAGGAAGGACGGCGCGGCCGGCACCCGGTCGAGCCAGAAGGCGACGACGGTCATCACCGTGGCGCCGACGAAGCCACCGAAGTAGCCCCCCAGGAAGTGGTTGCCGGCCTGCTCGCCGACCCACGCCACATACACGATCAGGCACAGCCAGGGGAGCGAGCGCCGCGGGCCGACGAAGTGGAGGTGGACGCCGGCGGCGAACACGAGCGGCCCCAGCCAGGGCGCCCACCAGCCGAGCAGGTTGTCCGTGCGCTGGGCGAAGGCCTGCTCGGCGGGGAGGCCGACCAGCGTCTGGCCGACCACGATTCCGAAGACGAGCAGCACGACCTGGGTCGCGCCGGCGACCAGCCGCGTCGCCCCGGCGATGGGGTGGCGGTCGGCCAGCTCGACCATCGCCGTCGTCAGCACGCCGCCGGGCAAGAACGTGATCAGCGGCGGAACGAGCAACAGCAACGGCGAGACCACGTACCCGGCTCGCGTCGCCAGGAACACGAGCACCGATACCAGCGTCGCCGCGACCACCGGCAGCAGCACGTCAAGACTCGACCACCGCCGGCCGAGCTCGGTGAGCAGGCCGACGAGCACGCCGAGGCCCGCGCAGACGACGAGCGCGCTCGGTCGGGGCGTGATGATCAGTCCCAACCCGACGGACAGGATGACGTGACCCGCGACCCGTGCCGCCGCGCCGAAACGGGCCGGGGTCGCCCAGACGGTGGCCACGCGCTCGAGGCCCCGGCCGGCCGGGAGCTGCCCGCGCCGCGCCAGGTCGACGACGTCGTGCAAGGCGCCGACCTGGTCGAGCCGGAGGGAGTCCCCAACCTCGACGCCGGCCAGGTCCAGGGCCGGAACCCCGTGCGCGCGCGTCCGCACCAGGACGAGCGTCGGCAGGACGCCGATCTCCACATCCGAAAGGCCGTAGCCGGCCGCCACATCCCGCAGGGTCTGCTCGGTTGCGCTCACCGGGTTGCCGGCGACGCTCAACGCGTGACCCAGCACGGTCAGGAAGTGGACCTGCAGCGCCCGGTCCGAAACGCCGGTGGCCGGGTCGGTGGTGGCCGGGTCGGTGCTGGCCGGGTCGGTGCTGGCCGGCTCGAGGCGCGTCTCCATCGCGGGCTCCTGCCCTGCGCCGGGGGCGGCGCTGCGGCCGCAGCGGCGGCCTCTCGCACTCGTACGGGCTGCGCGCCAGCGCATCTTCCGGTCGCCCGAGCCGCCCGCCAGGGCCCAGTCTATGCTCCGGCGCCGGCCGCGCAATCGGGTAAAGGCCTGACCGCCGCCACCGGCTCGCACCCGGGGAGGAGGACGGCCTCGTCCTCGCCGGCTGCCGGACGGCAGCGCTCAGGCGGCGCGCGACCGGTTTCGCGCCATGGCGCCTGCATCGATCACCGGGTCGCGGCGCCGGTCCCGCTCTGCGGTGGGCGCAGTGCGCGGACCCAGGTCATCATCTCCGCCGGCTGCCGGTTGGAGTTGGCGAAGTACGGGATGGCGACGAATGCCGCCGCCTGTGAGGCGATGCCGGAGGCGGCGGGCCGGTAGAGCGCGTCGCCCCAGTCGACCAGCGCCCGCGCCGGGCCGCGGACGAGCGCGACGCCGCCGAGCAGATCGGGCGCGAACGCTGCCTCCAGCGGTGCGCCGGGATCGATCCCGAGCAGCGGCAGCGGCGTCTCGTTGTCGACCGACTCGAGGCAGTAGACGAGCGGGCCCCGGGTGACGGCTACCCGCCCGGCGTCTGCGCCGACGCGGGGGTTCGCCTCCAGCAGGCGGGGCGGCATCGGCAGCGCCACGCCGACGGTGTCGCCCTCACGCCACGACCGCCGGAAGGTCGCGTAGCCGCGGACGATCTCGTCGGGATCGGCGGGAGCGCCGTTCACCGTGAAGGCGGCTCGTTCGGCCCACCCGGGGACGCGGAGGCGGAGGGCGAAGCGCGTCGGCGACGCGGGGGCGAGGGCGAGCGTCACGTCGCCGCTCCAGGGGTAGTCGGTGGTCTGGCGCACGACGAGGCGGGTCTCAGACACGGTGAGCTCGGCGCGGGACCCGACGTAGAGGCCGACGTAGACCGAGTCCGCGTCCCGGGCGTACACGTAGCCGGGCAGGGCCCCCATGAGCTTGAGCAGCATCGGCGGGCAGCAGGGGCAGGCGTGCCACGGCCACCGCGAGCGCTCGGCGGATGCCTCGAGCGGGTTCTGGTAGTAGTACGCGTCGCCCCGCAGCGAGATCCCGGCGAGTGCGCCGTTGAAGAGCACGCGCTCGAGCTCGTCGGCGTACCTGGCGTCGGCGAAGGCCAGGTGCATGTTGTGGTGGAAGAAGGCGGCGCCCACGGCGGCGCAGGTCTCCAGGTACCCGCTGTTGGGCAGGTCGAAGTCGCGACCGAATCGCTCGCCTGCGGCCTGGGCCCCGACGCCCCCGGTGAGGTACAGGCGGCGCGCCACCAGGTTCTCCCAGAGCCGGCGCGCCGCACCCAGGTAGTCCTCGCGCCCGTTCGCGGCGCCCGCCGCGGCGAGGCCGGCGCAGAGGAGCGTGGCGCGCACGGCGTGGCCCTCGATCGAGTCCTGCTCCAGGACCGGCTTGTGGTCCTGGGCGTAGCCGCCCCACGACGGCCGGCCGCTCCCGTAGCCCTGGCTCCGGATGTACTCCTCGCTCTTCCGGTTGCCCTCGCGCTCCCAGTCCGGCCGCCCGGTGTGGACGCCGCGGTGCTCGATCCAGAACTCGGCCAGGCGCAGATACCGACCCTCGTCGCCGCCGGCGAGGAGCGCGTGCTTGAGCCCGGGGCGGTCGCGGAGCAGGAGGTAGAGCTTGACGAGCGCCTCCTCCGGGAGCGAGTGCGCGGGGACGATGTTGCGGCGCGGCGGCGGTCCCATCAGGTCGCACATGTGGTCGGCGAAGCGCACCGCGACGCGCAGGAGCTCGTCCCGGGACGTGGCCAGGTAGTAGTGGACGCCGGCTTCGACGAGGCAGCCGGCGTTGTAGACGTCGTGCTGCCAGCGCAGCAGCCCGCCGTTGAGCCCCCAGCGCTGCTCCGGGCAGGAGAGCTGCGTGTAGGTGTTGAGGTACCCCGAGGGTTCGGTCGCGGCCGCGGCGGCGATCCGCCGGATGTAGCCGTCCAGGCGGGCTTCCAACGCGCCGTCGCGCCGGGCGGCGAGGAAGTCGGCGGCGCCGCGGATGGTCTCGTAGACCAGCCCGTCGTACCACGGCTGACCGGCGTGTCCGCCGGTCAGCCCGTCCCGGACGCGGTCGAAGTTGGCGAACGCGCCCTCGGCCTCGAACTTGTCGAGGCAGTCCGGGATCGTCACCTCGTGCCAGGTCCTCCGGCGCGGCGCCCAGAACCGGTCGTCGATCGTGACCGCCGCGATGGGGACGGGCGCC
>DATLLM010000526.1:0-5764 GCA_035537855.1 Chloroflexota bacterium
GCGGAAGCCGGTGACGATCTCGTCGAAGACGAGCACGATCCCGTGCTTGCGCGTGACCTCCCGCAGCGCCTCGAGGAAGCCGGGCTGCGGCAGGAGCACGCGTTGCAGCGGCTCGACGAGCACGGCGGCCAGGTCGGCGGCGTGCTCCTCGATCAGGGCGATCGCCCGCTCGGTGTCGTTGAACGGGGCGACCAGGACCTGCTCCCCGACCTCCATCGGGATGCCCTGCGAGTCCGGGCGCGAGCGCGGGTAGTCGCTCGCCTGCTGGGGCACGGTGCCCCAGAGGGCGTAGTCGTGCATGCCGTGCCAGCCGCCCTCGAACTTGAGGTACTTCGTGCGGCCGGTGAAGGCCCGGGCGACGCGCAGGGCGAAGAACGTCGCCTCGGTGCCCGAGCCGGTGAACTGCACCTGGCCCTCGCCGGCGACGCCGCAGGGCACGCTGTTGACCAGGCGCTCGGCGAGGGCGACGACGTGCTCGTTCAGGAAGTAGTAGGTCGTCCCCCGGGGAAGCTGCGCCTCGACGGCCGCGGTGATCGCGGGGTGCCCGTGGCCCAGCAGGGCCGGCCCCGATCCCAGGTGGTAGTCGATGAACTCCCGGCCGGCGACGTCGATCACGTGCCCGGCGCGGCCTTCGGCGATGACCAGGTTGACCTCCGGGGGCAGGGTGAAGAGCCCCAGGCCCCCTCCCGCGAGATAGCGACTCGCCTTCGCCAGCAGCTCCTGCTGCCGGACCGCCGCCGGGGACTCCGCTGCAACCGTCATCTCTCTCCAACTCCCAGGTTCGGACCGTTCTTGTGCGCGCGGCCCCGCTACGGCGCTCGCGGCGTGGGACTAGCGGCTAGCGGCGCTCGATCATCTCCAGCTCGTAGCCGTCCGGATCGAGCACCCAGGACATCCGGTCGCCGTCCGGATCGACGTCGACGCCCTTACCGGCCATCTCCTCCCGGAACCGGCTCATGTCCGCCACCGGCAGGGCGATGTGCATCAGGTTCTCCGGGATGGCGATCGGCTGCGGCGACCGGCGCAGGGTGAGCCGGGTGTTGTTCCCCGGCAGCTCGAGGACGATGGTCTCCTCGCCCCGCGGCGACCGCTCGCGGGCGACCTCGACGAAGCCGAAGTTGTCGGTGTAGAACCTGGCGCTCTTCTCCGGCTCGGAGGAGCGCACGCTGAAGGCGCTGAACCGGCCGGGCGGCCCGGGCAGGAGCTCAACCTCGTAGCCGTCCGCGTCCTGGAGCACGAGGTACCCCTCGGCCGGGCTGCCGGCGAGCACGGTGGCGCCGTTGGCCTGGGCCCGCTGCAGCGCCTGGCCCAGGTCGCCCACGGTGAACTGCAAGACGATGGCCCGGTCGGGGATGTCGAAGTCCCGTCCCAGCTTGACCCGATCCGAGACCTCGATGTAGGTGTTGTTGCCGGGGAGCACGAGCACCGCCGTCTGGGTCCCGATCCCGGTCGTCCCCCGGCGCTGCTCCTCGAAGCCGACGTTCTTCTGGTACCACTCGCTCGTGCGGTCGCGGTCGCGACTGCGCAAGGAGACGTGAAGGAACTCGCTCACGATTCGACCTCCTCTTCCTGGGTCCTGGCCGGCGGTCAGGCCG
This sequence comes from Chloroflexota bacterium, assembly GCA_035537855.1. Taxonomy (GTDB): domain Bacteria; phylum Chloroflexota; class UBA11872; order UBA12225; family UBA12225; genus DATLLM01. The sequence continues at coordinate 1,596 of DATLLM010000526.1, forward strand.
CCGCGCGAATCGACTCCGCCAGCAGTCCGCCCGCCGTCTGCAGATTCTCCTCGGAGAGCATGCTCCAGGCCAGGCGGACGTACTCCCCGCCCGTGCCGTCGGCGAAGAAGGCGTTCCCCGGGACGTAGGCGATGCCCCGCCGGCCGGCCTCTTCGAGCACCCGCTTGGGGTCGACCCCCGGGGCCAGCTTGAGCCACAGGAAGAAGCCGCCGGCGGGGAGCGTCCAGGTGGGGCGCAGCGGATCGCCGGTCGGGAAGCTCTGCTCGAGGGCGTCGACCAGGGCGTCGCGCTTGCGCCGGTAGACCTCGATCAGGTCCGGCACGTGGGTGTCGTGCTCCTTGCGCAGCCAGGCGGCGGCGATGCGGCCGACGAACGGGCTCGCCCCGCCGTCCAGCTTGAGCGCGTTCAGCCGGCCGATGACCTCGACCGGCGCCGTCAGATACCCCACCCGCAGGCCGGCCGCGAGGATCTTGGACAGGGTGGCGGAGCGCACGACGCGCCCTTTCGGCGCCTGGCTGTAGAGCGACGGGATGGACTCCCCGCTGAAGCGCAGCTCGCCGTAGGCGTCGTCCTCCAGGATGACGCAGTTGTAGCGTTCGGCCAGCTCGATCACCCGCCGGCGCCGTTCGAGGGAGAGGTCGACCCCCGCCGGGTTGTGGAAGTTGGGGATGGTGTACAGCAGCTTGGCCGGCGTGCCCGCCGCCTGCAGCTCGCTCAGCTTCTGCTCCAGCCGGTCGGTCTGCAGGCCGTGCTCGTCGAGCGGCACCATCTCCACCCGGACCCCGATCTGGCGCATCGGGCGCAGCCCGCCCATGAAGGTGGGCGCCTCAACCACCGCCACCTGGCCGGGGTCGACGAACGCCTGGACGGTCAGGGCCAGCCCGTGGTTGGAGCCGTTGACGATCAGCAGCTCGTCCGGGCTCACCTCGACTCCCTCCCAGCGGGCGAGCTTGTCCGCGATCGCCTCCCGCAGGCCGAGGTAGCCGGAGGCGTCGCCGTACATCAGGGCCGCTTCCCCGCCGTCCGAGGCGAGCAGCTCGGCCACGATCTCGGTCAGCACGCGGCGGGGGAGGGAGGCCGGATCGGGCTGCCCGCCGCCCATGTTGTAGGTCGCGCTGGCCGTGCCGGTGAACTGCACCGGGGGCAGGCGGGGCGTGACGCGGCTGAACAGGGGCTCGATCGCCGTGAGGGCATCTCCGGCCCCACCGCTGCGGACGGTTGTCGCCATTCCTGCGAACCTCCTACACCTGCCCCCGGGTGGGTACCGCGAGGCCGCTCTGTCCCCGGGGGCGACGGAATCGGTCGTGGTAGTGCCGGACGAGCCGACCTTGCAGCACGTATGGTAACCCCGCGAGCCAGGGGCGGGCCGCCGGGCGTTACCCACAGTGTGAACAAAGAGCAGGCCATGGTGGCGGCCTTCCATCGCCGGTTCGGGAGCCCGCCGCCGGAGCGTCCGGACCTCGAGCACTTCCCCGGTCAGCTGCGGGTCAGCCTGATCGCGGAGGAGTCGGCCGAGTTCGCCGAGGCCGTCGCCGCCGGCGACCTGGTGGAGATGATCGACGCCCTGTGCGACCTGCTCTACGTCACCTACGGCGCGGCGGTCGATCTGGGCGTCGACCTGGAGCCGTTCTTCGCCGAGGTGCACCGCTCCAATATGGCGAAAGTGGGCGGCACGCGCCGCGCGGACGGCAAGTGGCTCAAGCCGGCGGGCTGGACGCCGCCGGACGTGGCCGGGCTGCTGCGCCGGGACTACGGCATCGCGCCGGCCGCGCCGGCCACTCCTTGAGCGCTTGAGCGCGTACGCCCGGGGAGGGCTCAGACGCCTTCCTTGAGCTGCTCGACCAGGGCCCTGAGGGCGGCCGTGTAGCTGCGCCAGCCGAGCCCCATCACGCTCGCCCGCGCCGCTTCGCCGACGATCGAGTGGCGCCGCCAGGCCTCTCGCGTCTGGATGTTGGACAGGTGCACCTCGATCACCGGGAAGGGCAGGGCCTTGATGCAGTCGTGCAGGCCGACCCCGTACTGGGTCAGGGCGGCCGGGTTGATGATGCAGCCGTCGACGGCGTCGATGCGCTCGTGCAGGCGGTCGAGCAGGGCGCCCTCGTGGTTGGACTGGAACGTCTCCAGGTCGACGCCGAGCTCGGCGGCGAGCGCGTGCAGGCGCTCGTCGATCTCGGCCAGGGTGGTGTGGCCGTAGATGTGGGGCTCGCGGCGTCCCAGCAGGTTCAGATTCGGTCCGTGGAGGACGAGCAGCGACAGGCGGCGGGCCGGCTCGGTCATGTCCGGCGGAGTGTAACCCACGTCACTGGCGACCCTTGTCCATCCTGGTACAGTATCTGCGGCCCACGGAGAGACCGGAGCGGAATCCGCGGCCCCCGGCGCGCATCGGGGTAGAGGGTTCCGCACCGGATGTGGGCAGACCACAGGGAGACACGCCATGACCGGAGGCTCGGAAGCAGGGGAGGCCGGCGAGGCCTCATCGTCAACGGTCCGCGTCGAGTCGCTCGGCGCGGGCCAGGTGGTGTCGCTCCCGACCGACCGCTTCGCCGTGGAGTGGTGGCTCGCCCGCCAGACGGCGAGCGGCGAGGGCGTCCCCTACGCCGCCGGCGGCGTGCTCGATCTCTGGCCGGCCCGCCGCGACGAGACCGCCGGCTGGACGTTCGGACTCGAGCTGGAGTTCGCCGTCGCCGACGCCGGCTGGGTGGCGACCGAGCTGCACGCCCTCGGCCTCTGCGCCGACCCGGAGCCGGTGGCCTACCACTCGCCGCGTCCGGAGGGGCTGTGGGCGGTCGAGCAGGACCGTTCGGTCTCGACCGTCTTCGCCTCGCCGGACGGTGGGGCGCCGATCGTCGTCGGCGGCGAGGTGATCTCGCCGCCGCTGCGGGACACGCCTGAGGCCTGGGCCCAGGTGGCCGCCGTGCTCGACGTGCTGCACCGCTGCGGCGCCGAGGTCAACCGCAACTGCGGCCTCCACGTGCACGTCGGCGCCGCGGCCTTGCGCCCCGCGGACGGCACCCCCCGGGACCAGCTGCTGGCCCTCTCCCGGCTGGCCGTTCTGGCCAACGTCTGCTTCGAGGACCTGTTCTTCCGCATGGCCAGCGCCGAAGGGGGGCAGCACCGCGGGCAGACCGTCTTCTACCGCCACTGCCGGCCCCTGGAGCGCCCCCTCTTGCCGGCCTACGAGAGCCTGACCGCGCTCGCCGGCGCCCTGGGCCTGGAGGGCTCCGCCCGGCGGGCGGCGCTCAACCTGACCAACGTCGGCGATCCGAACAAGGACACGGTCGAGTTCCGCCACTGCAACGGGACGCTCGACGGGCGCGTCGTCCAGGCCTTTACCCGGTTGTGCATCGCGCTCATCGGCGCCGCCCGCTGGGCGCCCCAGGCGGCGCTGCTGCCGCCGGCGCCGCTCGGACAGCACTGGACGGCCCGCCAGTCCGCCGCCGGGGACGACGCCCGGGCGACGGTGGACACCGACTCGGAGCCGCTGTGGCGCTTCCTCAGCGCGGCGTTCCCCGATGGCCTGTCCCTGCCCGCGGCCGGGTCGCTCTACTGGCTCTACCGCCAGGGGGCGTGGCAGCCGGCCCTGGCCGACCTCAGCCTGGCTTGAGCCGGCGCCCCCGGGGGGTACACTGCCGGCCGTGACGGGTGCGCGGCGGCATGCGACGCTGGTGGACCTCTGCTCCCTGGGATAGCGCTGCGCTGGCCGGTACGACCGCCGGGGCGCCCCGGCGACCGTCGCCGGCCTCCGGCCGCGGCGCGTCGCTCGCCCTCGCCCTCGCCGTGGGGCTCATCGACCTCGGCGGGCGGCCGGCGGCGGCCCAGGCGCCGCCCGCCTGCACCCCCGCGGCCCGCTCGCTCACCGGCCACTGGACGACGACCGAGACGGTGGACGGCGAGAACGGCAGCTTCTGGCGCGGGGCCCTGCGCCTCGTCCAGCGCGGCGACCGCGTCGTCGGACGCTGGGAGCCGCCCGGTGGCCAGCCGGAGCGCCTCGTCGCCGGGAGCTACGCCAACGGGGTGCTGCGCGTCGCCCAGCGGGGCAACCCGGCGCTCGCTCCGGCCGGCGTCGAGCCGGCCGCCTCCCGGGTCTGGCTGCTGACCCTGTCGGCCGACGGCACCATCCTCAGCGGGCGCTGGTCCGAGCCCGCGGACGGCCCGGCCGCGCGCCACGG
>DATLLM010000527.1:0-4480 GCA_035537855.1 Chloroflexota bacterium
GGCCCAGGCCGCCCAGCACGACCAGGAGCGCGAGCGGGTTGAGCAGCAGGGCGGCGGCGTACCAGCGCGGGGCGACGCGCCAGCGCATGAGGCGGGCCAGCAGGTCGCGGTAGCCGGCCGGACCGTCCAGCACCCCGGTGAGGACCAGGCCGGCGGTGGCGGGGCCGGCGGCCTGGGCCAGGAACAGCCCCAGCATCAGCGCCGCGCCGCCGGAGACGCCGAGCGGCCCCGCCACCAGGGCCACCCCGCCCCAGGAGATGGCGACCGTGAGGGCGTAGTAGACCAGCACCGGGTGCCGCTGGACGACCGCCGTGACGGTCGTCCGCCACGGAGTGCCCCTGCGCGGGGAAGTCGAGACGGTCGTGCCCGACGGGGTGGGTGCCGTGGTCGTGGCCATGGTGCGACCTCCCGTCTCCCGGATCGTCGCCCCCGCAAGTTGCTGTCGACGTTGCGAGTGGCAGACGGAAGGTCAACCGTCCCCCGATCCTCGAGGGCAGTCTCGTTGTCGGCGTGTCGTGGCCGGCTGAGCGGTTGCGGAGGCGCGCGGGGCCTTGGTGCCCGACCCAGCGCGCCACCGCCGGAGGCCACGCCGAGTTGCCCAACAGCCTCCAGCTGCACGATGAGGTGGCCCTGAGCAGCACCGATACCTGAGACCGACGGGCAACCCGGCGCAACCTGCCGGACCACCTCGCAGAGGGATGCTCGTAGACACCGGGCTGGGCCGTGCTTCCCGCCCCGACCGGCCGCGCAGGGCATCGGTGCCACAAGGGTCGGGCGACGAGCCACAGGACACCAGTCCACGGCACTCCATCGCCCACACCGTCCGGCCACGCGGGGGCGCACGACCACACCGCTAGCCCCAGAGAGTGAAGCTTCATCGCGCGAGGAAGCAGCGGCCCCCGTAACCCGGAGGCTCAGCTGACGGCGTGGGCCGTATCACGTGCGACGATCCGCCTACCCCTCATCCTGCCAGGGCTTCAGGACGCACACAGCGCGCGCCACTGGGGCCACGGAGCTCGTGCTGATCACGGGGCGCACGGAGGACAGGGGGCAGCGGGCAGACGGTGGCAGCCAGGTCGGGGCCCACGACACCGCCAGGGCTCCGCCTGACGCCCCTGGTCATGTGCGGCAAGACCAGGGATTTCCCTGACGCGGGGCGTGCTTCGGCTCCGGGAGACTTACCGTGGGGGTTCCTCGGCGTCGAGGACCCCGAGGCTGTTGAGGTGAGGGGAGAAGACCCGATGAGCGCAGAGCTGCAGACGCTGGTGGTGGTGGTGGTGTGGGCGGGGGCCGTGGGTGCCATGGCCGACGCCCTGGTGGGGACGCTGCGGCGCCTGGGGGCGGGGCGCTGACGAGGCAGGCCGACCGGGCCGCCGGGCGCCCGAGTTCGTCGTCCCCGTCAGCGCCCGCCGCGCCTCGTGAAGTGATCGCGGAGCGTCGGCACCCTGCCGACCAACACGCCCGAGACGGGCCGCCGTGTGCCGCCCGGTCTGCGCCGTCGCCAAGGGGAACACGGTCATCGAGGTAGAAGTCCGCGGCATCGACACTCATTGCCACGGCCACGCCTCGCCCGCGGGGAACCAGTGCAGCCAGAGCTGTGTGGCGAGGATCACCGCGTTCACCATCAGCGCGGCCAGGGTGTTGAACACCGGCCAGGTGCCGAGGAACAGGGCAATGCCGACAACCGACACGACCGCGGCCGCGGCCGCGACGGGGCCGTAGATCGTGTCCGGCAGCAGGACGCCCCAGCACGACAGCGCCGCGGCGACGAACCCGACGAGCGCCACGACCCAGAAGGCACTCGCCACAGCGGTGGCCGCCGGCGCGGACAGCGTAGGCAACGCCCACGAGCGAGCGGCGCGCCAGCCGCCGGTGTCGGTCCCGGGGAACCGCCCGATCCACAGGAGGGCCCCGAGCGCGCCGCCGTGCCCAAGTCCGTGCACCAGGAGGGCACCGAAGACGACGAGCCGCACCGCCGAATCAGGCATGGCTGCCCTCCGCCGTCCACCCCGGGCGCGGCGACGGGCGGCCGGCGGCCCGGACGAAGAGCGCGAGCGGCGCGAACGGGACCGCCGCAAAGATCAGCACGCCCGCGATCATGCCCACGTCGACGGGCGTGCCGGTGAGCCAGGGCTGGAGGGCCATGACCGCCGCGAGCGCGACGGGCGTCAGGGCGAACTGGAGCAGCAGCCCGGCGCCGGCCACGTACCCGAGCGGGTGCCGCCGCCAGAGCAGCACGCCCCCCACGAGCACGGCCGGCACCTCCAACACGAGGTCGGCGGTCCACGCGTAGCGGGATAGCGGCTCGAGCGTCGCACCGCCGACGAAGGCGTCGGCGATCGCGCCGCCCGCGTCCTGCCCCAGCGTCATCAGACCAAGCGCCACGAGAATCCCGCCGGCGCTCCGCACCGGCACGGCGCCTGCGAGACGTGCGCGCACCGCGTCGCCGTCGATGCTCGCGATGAGGCCGATCACCGCGTACGCGCTCAGGACGACAAGCAGGGCGTGGGCGAGGAACAGCGGTCCGAACGGCGCGCCTACGAGGTACTGGGCGTACGTGTAGAGCACGTAGTAGAGCACGCCGGGCGACAGCAGCAGACCGGCGAGGGAGCCGCGCTTGGCGAGCCCCAACGTCGCGAGCAGGATCGGCAGCGCCACGGCGAGGTTGAAGTCGTCGTGGGCGAAGAACCCCGGGACGAGGATGCCGGCGGTGGAGGCGATGATCCCGACGGCGGCGTTCGGATCGGCCCCGTAGAGGCCGGTGAACCTGAACGCGAGGCCCGCGGCGGACACGACCGCCACCAGGGCGGCAACCAGGAGGGAGACCGCGTATGCCGACGCGAGGGCGCGGGTGAGCGGCCGGCCAACGGGCCGCCCGGAGCGCTGAGACGCCTGCGCCGGCGCCCAGCCGTCCGTCGGGCGCGATCGGCGTTCCCCGGTCGTGGCGTACACAGCGATCACCTCCTGGGGAGGGCGGCCCGCGTTTCCACGCTGCTCCGACCCGACTCGCCGCGCATCGGGGCAAACGCTGGTCCTGCCCGACGTCCGTGCCGGCCGCCAAAGGCCAAAGACATGGTCCGGTTCTGGAGTTGCGCCCTGGGTTGCGGTTCGTGAACACCCGGTTACCGCGCCACTGTCCCCGCCGAAGTTGCGGTGGTCGGCTGTACGCTCCAGCTCAGCCTGGGCGCCGATGCTGTAGATAGCCGGCCGGTGGCTTGCTGGCCGGTCAGGCGCGCCGGTGGCGCTGTCGTTGTCGTCATCGCGAACACCGCGGCCGGCTCCTCGGGCTCGCCCTGTGGCGCCGGGCCTGGCAGTGGTTCGGGCGGGTGATCGACCCCTCCCCCGAGGCGTGAGCCCCCGGGCGCGCGACATTGACCTCCGTGAGAGGAGTGGGCACCTGACCGCCCGCGACTGGTTCTGCGAGCTCGAGCCGGCGATCAATGTGGTCGTCGGGCTCGTCATCCTCTTGATCGCTGCACGGCCTGGCCGGCTGGAGGAGGGCGCCGCGGGCATCCTCCACGTCGACGGCCCGGCGGACCCGCGCATCTTCAATCCCGTCGCGGTCGGCACCGGCGGCGGCGGCCACTGACACGCCGGGGGCCGTCCGCAGCCCGCAGCGGACGGTCGTGGTCTCACCCAGGGTCGCGGCGGCTGCGCCGTGCCTGCCCCCGCGCCGCGGCGAGACCGGCCAGGGCGCGCCGGCGGAGCCATACCGGCTCGTGGGCGCGGCGCAGGCGCAGGGTCTCCTTGAGCAGCGACGCCGCACGCGTGGAGTCGCCTGCGGCGAAGGGATGTGGCCGGGCTCGGCGGGGGCGGTGGCGACCATCTCCGTACGGCTCGGACCTTGGGCCAGGGCGAGGCGTTCCTCGCAGAGGTCTGCCACCTGGCGGTGATCGCCTCGACGCCGCGCCATCGCGCCCAGCTCCCTCAGCAGCAGGGCGCCGCTAACCTTGTCGTTCGCTCCCCGTCGTCCCGCACCGGCCGATCTGCTGCTGAGCCCCGCCGAGTGACCGGTCCCGACCACCCCGCCGTACCGGTGGCTTGTCCTGCGCCCAGCGGTTTCGATTGTCAGCTGAAGCTCTACCGCTCCCAGGAAGAGCTCCCAGGAAGACGCCTAGCCACGGATGGGGCGTGGGTCGACGGCCCCCCGCGTTCCGGCAGCGGTCTCGCCACGGCTAAAGGGGAGGGCGCGGGGGCCGGCCCTGAGCCTCCCGCTGGCCGGTAGCCGAACGGTAGCTTCCGGCGCCGGCAGGCCGGATTGCCCACCGATGGGCGAGTGAGGCGACCCGTGGCCGACTGCGCGTCAGGTAGCTGTCAGGTAGCTGCCAGGGCGGCCCCGGTGACCTGTCCGGGGCCGGCGACGCACACTCTCCGGCGGGGGCGGCGGGCGCGCCGGCCCCGACCGACCCCCGAAAGGTGTGCGACCCATGACCCCGCTCGCGATGCCGCCCATGCTCGCGCTGCCCGGCCTGCCCCCCGC
>DATLLM010000528.1:0-4112 GCA_035537855.1 Chloroflexota bacterium
GACTGACCCGGCGGCTGCGCCCCGTCGGCCGGGGCCGGGCGACGTATACTCCTCCCATGCTGTACCTCAGCACGACAGAGGGCGTCGTCCGCGTCAACGGGGAGACCGGCGCCGTCACCCGCCTCGGCCCGGAAGGGACGAGCACCGAATCCCTGGCCGTGGCCGGAGACGTGATCGTGGCCGCCGTCACCCCGGACTACGGCCTGCCGATGCGCAACCCCCTGCGCCCCGTCGACCACCCCGGCGCCGTGCGCTCGGAGAACGGCGGGCAGGACTGGGCCCCCCTGGAGACCGGTCTCGCCGGGGAGCAGGTGACCGCCCTGGCCGCGCTCGTGGCCGGCGGCGCCGAGCGCGCCGGGAGCACCGCCGGGGCCTTCATCGCCGGCACCGACCCGGCCGAGCTGCTCGTCAGCCAGGACGCGGGCGACAGCTGGGCGCGCGGCCAGTCCCTGCGCGAGATGCCCGGCTACGCCGACTGGAGCTACCCCCTGCCGCCGCACACGCCCCACATCATGGTCATCGTGCCCCACCCGACCCAGGCGGACACCGTCTACGCCGGCGTGGAAGTCGGCGGCATCGTGCGCACGGACGACGGCGGGGCCACCTGGCGGACCACCGGCGAGGGCTGCCACCCGGACATCCACGGCATCGCCGTCTGCCCGGCGGCGCCGGACGTCGTCTACGCCTCAACCCCCCAGGGGGTCTACGTCTCGGAAGACGGCGGCGAGCGCTTCAGCCAGCGCATCGACGGCCTCGACCCGCTCTACTGCCGGCCCATCGCCGTCGACCCGGCCGATCCGGACGTGGCCGTGGTCGTGGCCACCAACGGGGCGAGCGGCTTCTTCGGCATCGCCGCCGAGCGCACCGGCGGGGCCCTCTTCCGCACGGCGGACCGGGGCGCCACCTGGCAGCAGGTCACGGCCGGGCTCCCGCAACCCCTCGCGCCGACCCCGACGCTCGTCGTCGACGGCGGGCAGACGCCCGCCCGCTTCTACCTGCCCCTCTTCTCGGGCGAGGTCTACGTCAGCGACGACGGCGGCGCTTCCTGGCGCCCTCTGGTCGGCGGGCTGCCCCCGATCCTCCGCGCCACCGTCGCCTGACCGCCCCGGCCGCCAGCGGGATGAGGCTGCGCTTCCTCGGCACCGGGACGAGCCACGGCATCCCCGTGATCGGCTGCCCCTGCCCCGTCTGCACCTCCGGCGCGCCGGCGAACGCCCGCACCCGCTCGTCCGTGCTGCTGGAGAGCGCCGCCGCCCGGCTGGTGGTGGACACCACGCCCGAGTTCCGCTTGCAGGCCCTCGCGGCCGGCCTGACCACCCTGGACGCCGTCCTCTTCACCCACGCCCACGCCGACCACATCTTCGGCCTGGACGACGTGCGCATCTTCAACTGGCGCACCAAGCGCCCCATGCCCATCTACGGCGCGGCCGAAACGCTGGACACCGTGCGCCGGCGCTTCAGCTACGCGTTCGAGGACGGCCAGCGCGGGGGAGGCAAGCCCAGCCTGGAGATGCGCCCCGTCGACGGGCCGTTCGAGGCGGCGGGGCTGCGCATCACCCCGCTCGAGGTGCGCCACGGCGAGCTGGCCGTCACCGCTTTCCGCGTCGGCGAGCGCGAGGGCGGCCCGGAGCTGGCCTACGCCACGGACTGCAACGCCATCCCCGCGGGCACCATGGACGCCCTGCGGGGGCTCGACCTGCTCGTCCTGGACGCCCTGGGGAAGGGGCGCCACCCGACCCACTTCTCGCTCGACGAGGCCGTCGCCGTCGCCCGCGAGCTGGCCCCGCGGCGCACCCTGTTCACCCACATCTCCCACAGCCTCGACCACGAGGAGACCAACGCCGGCCTGCCGGCGGGGATGGCCCTGGCCCACGACGGACTGATCGTGGACCTTTAAGGGCGCCTCACCCGGTCGGGGGAGAGCAGAAGGCTTCTTCCTGGGGACGACGTCCCCAGCCCCCGCTTTGAGTGGCGTTCTGAGCCCTCCCCCGGGGGCCCGGAGGGCTTCTCCCCGGCCTCTCAGCGCACGTGGCGCTTGAGCAAGCGGGAGACCGCCGGGGCCTCGGCGCTGGGGATGTAGAGCTTGGCCCCCGGCCCGGGCTGCCCGCGCTTGCCCTGGCGGCGTCCTTCGAGGATGATGGTGGCGTTGCTCGCCAGGCGCCCCCGGCCCTGGCGGACGATGAACCGCCGGAAGGCCTTGTACAGGCGGGGCACCCCGTTGTTGAGGCCGACGCCGGTGTCCCGGAAGACGTAGCGCAGGGGGAGCATCAGGATCACCGCCAGCGCCGCCAGGGCGGCCGGCTGAGTACCGGGCAGGAACCACCGGTCTTCGAAGAAGGGCAGGCTGCCCACGATGATGTACAGCAGCACGAGCATCGCCTGGGTGCGGTGCACCAGCAGGCGCTGCAGCAGGCCGAGGGGCACCTCGAGCAGGACCTCGCCGGTGCGCTTGGGCGCAAACGGAAGCCACGCTTTCACCAGCATGAAGCTGAGCATGAAGCTGACGAAGGTGCTGCCGAGGAGGCGCTGAAGTTCGAGGGGGTCCTGGGGCATCGCGGTCACGTGGAGCGGTCAGAGGTGGCCGGACGGCGCCGCCGCCGGCGGGGGGAGAGGGTCGCCTGACCGGATTATAATCTCTGAACATCGCCTCCGAGTTCGTACCGGGTGTACCGGGTTCGCCCCGGAGCGGCTGACACGAGACAGGGGGAGCATCAGCATGTCCGGCCACAGCAAATGGGCGCAGATCAAGCGGCAGAAGGGGGTCAACGACTCCAAGCGGGGTCAGATCTTCACCAAGCTGGCGCGAGAGATCATGGTCGCCGCCCGGCAGGGCGGGGCCGATCCGGAGAGCAACTTCCGCCTCCGTCTGGCCGTGCAACGCGCCCGGCAGGTGAACATGCCCCAGGAGAACATCCAGCGCGCCATCTCGCGGGCCAGCGGGGTCGGGGAAGGCGCCACCCAGCTGGAAGAGATCACCTACGAGGGCTACGGTCCGGGGGGCGTCGCCATCTTCGTCGAGGCCGTGACCGACAACCGCAATCGGACGGTCGCCGAGGTGCGCAACATCCTCACCCGGAACGGCGGCAGCCTCGGCGCGAACGGCTCCGTCGCCTGGCTCTTCGACCAGCGCGGCGTGGTCACCGTGAACCTGGATTCGCAGGACCCGGACGAGGCCACCTTGCAGGCCATCGACGCCGGCGCGACCGACGTCAACCAGGTGGACAAGACCCTCGAGGTGTACACCGATCTGGAGGACCTGGAGGGCGTGCGCCGGGCGATGGAGGGCGCCGGTCTGGAGGTGGAGGCGGCCGAGCGCGCCTTCGTCCCCCGCACCATGGTCACCCTGGACGACCAGAAGTCCACCCAGGTGGTGCGCCTCATCGAGCGCCTCGAAGACCTGGACGACGTGCAGAACGTCAGCACCAACCTCGACCTCTCCGAAGAGCTGGTCGCCCAGCTTGCCTCCTGAGCCGGCCGGGGACGTTCGGGACGCTCCGGGGACCGGGCGTCCGCCCTCGCGCCTGGACGAGCTGACCGCCAGGGCGCGCCGCATCGTCGGGGCGCCCGCCGCCCCGTCGCCTTCGGCACCGCCGGGCGGCGCCGCCCGCCCGCCGGGCGGCGCGCGGGGCGCCGTCTACGTCGGCATCGACCCCGGGACGGCCACCACCGGCTACGGCTTCGTCCGTCCGCTCGCCGGCGCCGAAGGCGACGGGCGCTACGAGACGATCGCCTTCGGCGTGGTCGAGACGGCGCCCGAGCTCCCCATGCCCGACCGCCTGCTCGCCCTCTTCGCCCGCCTGCGGCAGCTCATCGCCACCCACCGCCCGGCCGAAGCGGCCGTGGAGAAGCTCTTCTTCGGGCGCAACACCACCACCGCCATCACCGTCGGGCAGGCCCGGGGAGTCGTCCTGCTGGCCCTGGCCGAGGCCGGCGTTCCGGTGGCCGAGTACACGCCGGCTGAGGTCAAGCAGGCCGTCGCCGGCTTCGGCCGGGCCCAGAAGGCGCAGGTGCAGCGGATGATCCAGACCGTCCTCGATCTGCCGGCTGCGCCCCAGCCGGACGACGCCGCCGACGCCCTGGCGGTCGCCATCTGCCACCTGCGCTTGAGCCAC
>DATLLM010000529.1:0-3306 GCA_035537855.1 Chloroflexota bacterium
CGGCCCCGACCCCGCCGGCCCCGGCGCCCTCCGGCCACGTCCGCGCCGCCGCCTGAGCGCGCGGCGACCCCGGTCAATCGAAGGCGTACAATCCCCCTCCGATACGCGCGTCCCCCCAGAAGGGCAGAAGGGGCCGGTGGCCCCGACCCCGGAGAGCAGCAGGACCCGCTCCCGAACGGTGACGGACGCGCCAAGGGAGGGTGATACGTGACCGGGAATGGGGAGCCCACCGTCGACGTCGGCGCCAGATTGACCCCGCAGCAGCTGGACGAGCTGCGGGCGATCGACAGCCCGACGATCGCCAACGCCATCGAGCACTTCAAGGTCCGCCCCCGAGTCGCCGGCTACGCCGGCGCCGGCCTGCGCTGCCTGATCCCCAACATGGGCACCATGCTGGGCTACGCCGTCACCTGCAAAGGGGACTCCACCACCGAGGGCAAGGACCGGCGGGACCACGCCGACCTCTACCGCGCCATCACCTCCATCCAGCCCCTGCCGGCGGTGGTGGTCATCGGCGACGACGGCGATCCGTCCCGCCTCGACCTCTCCTGCCACGCCGGGGAGATGATGGCCACCACGATGAAGCGCGTCGGCGCCATCGGCCTGATCACCAACGGGGGCATCCGGGACATCAAGGAGGTCACCGCCCTGGGGAACTTCCACTACTTCGGGCGCGGCCTGGTGGTGGCCCACGGGCAGCCCTGCATCTACGACGTCGGCGCCACGGTGAACATCTGCGGCATGGAGGTGCGCCCCGGCGACCTGCTCCACGGGGACGAGAACGGGGTGACGGTCGTCCCGGCGGCGATCGCCGATCAGGTCGTCGCGCAGGCCCTGGCGGTGCGGGACATGGAGCAGAAGCGCTTGCAGGACATCCTCGGCCCGGACTTCCACCGCCAGTTCGAGTCGGTCACCCGGTACCAGTAGGCGAGCCGGACCCCCGGTACGAGCGGGCGAGACGCAGGAGGGGAGCACCATGTCACAGGGTTCGCAGGAGACGGGGCGGGTGCGCCTGGGCTTGATCGGCCTGGGCAACAACATGCTCAGCCACATCCGGCGCCTGGTCGAGATCCCGGAGGTGGAGATCGTCGGGCTGGTCGATCCGGTGCCGGAGATGCAGGCCCGGGCGCGGGAGCGGTACCCGCAGCTCGCCGCGCTGCCGGTCTTCGCCGGCCACGAGGCGCTGCTGAGCGAGCTGCGGCCGGCGGCGGTGGCCATCTCCACGCCCCACGCCTACCACTTCCGGCAGATCGTGGACAGCCTCGGCGCGGGGGCCCACGTGCTGGTCGAGAAGCCGATGGTCAACTCCGTCAAGGAGGCGGAGGCGGTCATCAAGGCGCGCGACGCCGCCGGCAAGCTGGTGCTCGTCTCCTACCAGCGCCACACCCAGCCGACCTTCGTCAAGATCAAGGAGCTGATCGATTCGGGCGCCATCGGCGAGGTGGAGTTCGTCCAGGCGTTGCAGAACCAGATGTGGTACGCGAGCAAGTTCCGCACCCCGGAGCTGCCCTGGCGGGTGAAGAAGGAGCTCTCCGGCGGCGGCCAGCTCAACGACAGCGGCAGCCACCTGGTGGACATCCTGCTCTACGTCACGGGTCTGGAGCCGGAGGCCGTCTACGCCACCCAGCAGAGCTTCAAGCTGGAGGTGGACGTCAACTCCGCCATCACCGTGCGCTTCAAGGGGGGCGCCGCCGGCAACATCGGCATCGTCGGTCAGGCGCCGGGGATCGGCGGCGCCGTCTGGGAGGACGTCACCATCTACGGCAGCAAGGGGGCCCTCTACTACCGCATGCTGGGGCAGCCGGACTTCGCCCCGCGCCTCGAGCTGCGCCTCGTCGGGCAGGACGCCCCGGTCGAGCTGGGCGACCTCCCCGTTGGCTCCTCCCCCGACCAGAACTTCGTCGACGCCATCCTGGGCCGGGACAGCGTCAAGAGCCCGGCCGAGTGCGGCCTGCGGGTGATGCAGCTCTCCGAAGCGGCCTGGAAGAGCGCCGAGACCGGCGCCGCCGTCGACGTTTCCAGCCTCCGGTAAGGACGGACTCTGCGCGGGGGCCGTAGACGGGGGCGCCGCCCGGAGAGCACGTTCTTGCGCGGGGGCGTCCGTTGCGGGCCGCGGCCAGGGGGCCGCGTGGCCGCGCCGTCCACGGACGCGAAGGCGTGGGCCAGGCGCGGCCCGGGGGCTCTGTCGGGACGCTCGGACGGCGGGAAGGTGGGCGAGGCTCGGGCGGCGCCGTCCGGCAGCGGACGGAGGCCCCGGACTCGCCGCCGGCGAGGGTGGGGCCTCCGTCCGCAGGATGGCTGCCCGCCCGCTCCCCGCGGCCGCGCATAGGGCTGCTCCTCGGATGCCGGCCCCGAGTCGCGTCCCGCTTCGCCCTCTCCGCTTCGCTTCGCTCAGGCGTCCGCCGCGCAGCGGAATCCCATATTGCCGGTGCCGCTGTCTGGGGTGTTCTTGCTGCGCGCGGCCACGCGGTAGCGGTTGCAGTAGGAGCGGTGGCAGAGGTAGGAGCCACCGCGGAGGACGCGGTTGTCCCCTTCAGGCGGCCCGGTTGGGTCGACCCAGCACCCGTCGCTCCCCGCCGCGCCGTCCGGGTGGCGGCGGTGGTAGGTGGGGCTGAACCAGTCGGCGCACCACTCCCAGACGTTGCCCGAGACGTTGTGCAGGCCGAAGTCGTTGGCCGGGAAGGCGTCCGCCGGGCAGGTGCCGGCGAAGCCGTCGGCGGCCGTGTTCAGGCTGGGGAAGCGCCCCTGCCAGATGTTGCAGCGGTGCGCGCCGCCCGGCTCGAGCTCGTCCCCCCAGGGGAAGAGGCGCTGCTCCAGGCCACCGCGGGCGGCGAACTCCCACTCCGCTTCGGTCGGCAGGCGCTTCCCCGCCCAGGCGGCGTAGGCGACGGCGTCGTTCCAGGAGACGTGGACGACCGGGTGGTCGCGCCGCCCGCGCAGCGAGGAGTCCGGGCCCTCCGGCTTCGCCCAGTAGGCCCCCTTGACCGCCAGCCACCAGGGCGTCTCGGCGACGCTGCCCATCACCTTCCCCCGCGCCCGGGCGGTCAGGAAGTGGTGGAAGACGAACGACCAGCCGATCCGCTCCGCCTCCGAGCGGTAGCCGGTGGCCTGCACGAAGGCGGCGAACCGGGCGTTGGTCACCGCCGTGCGGTCGATGGCGAAGGGCTTGAGGCGCACCCGCCGCACCGGGCCCTCGCCGTCCGCCGGGAAGCCGGCGGCGTCTTCGGTGCCCATCAGGAACTCCCCCCCGGGCAGGACGGCCATCCCCTGCAGATCGGGGGCCCGGGCCGGGGCCCCGATCTGCAG
>DATLLM010000530.1:0-13027 GCA_035537855.1 Chloroflexota bacterium
CGCCGGGGGCGGGGGGGGCAGCACGCCCGGCGGGCCCGGCGCCCAGCCGGCCACCGTCCGCTACCTCCACGTCGACACCGGCCAGCAGGTCTGGCAGGAGAACTGGGAGCAGATCTTCGGCGCCTTCCGCACGCGCTACCCGAACGTCACGCTGCAGATCGATTCCGGCGCCTTCGGCGACCCGGTGATCCAGAAGGCGATCAGCACCTTCGCCGCCGGCGACTACTACGACGTCCTCTACGGCCACAACAGCTTCGTCGCCCCCTGGCTCGGCGCCGACCTGCTGCAGCCGCTCGACGCCTACCTGTCGAAGGACCGCGAGGTGCGCGCGGACGACTTCCACCCGGCGGCGACGGAGCGTCTGAAGGGCAAGCTCTACGGCATCGCCTGGTTCGTCGTCGGCGCCGAGACCTGGTACAACGCCGACCTCCTGGCCCAGATGGGCGCGCCCAACCCGCGGCAGCTGGAGCGGGAGGGCAAGTGGACCTGGGACGCCCTGCTGGACCTGGCCCGCAAGGCCACCCGCACCGCCGGCGACCAGACCACGGTGTGGGGCTTCGACGCCCCCTTCAATCAGGTGCTGTGGTTCAACCACACCCTGTGGGGCTGGGGCGCCGAGCCCTACGACAAGGGATTCACCCGCCCCACGTTCGACAGCACCCCCGCCGTCAACGCGACGCAGTTCGCGGTGGACATGGTCGCCCGGCACCGCGTCTCCGGGCCGGGGGATTTCACCAAGAGCGCCCTGGCCTCCCGCCTGGTCAGCACCTCGTACATCCGCACCATCGAGGAGCAGGTGATGCGCCAGAACCCCTTCAAGGTGGAGATGACCATGATCCCCAAGGGGCCGTCCGGCCGGGCGGTCGGGCTGACCAACAACGCCAGCTACCTGGCCCGGGGGGCCAAGGCGCCGGAGGCGGCCTGGCTCTTCTACAAGCACCTCATCGGCAAGGACGTGCAGCCCCAGATGGCCCGCCTCGGCGGCGGGCGCTACACGGCGAGCAAGAAGCTCAAGCCGACCGTCCTCTACCCCTACGAGGACGCCACGGTCTACGAGGCGGCGGCGGCGATCAGCCGGCCGATGCCCCTGATCGCCCGCCAGGCCGACCTCGACCGGGAGTGGCGCACCGTCTGGGGGGAGATGAGCGAGGGCAAGAAGGGCGTGCGCGAGGGCCTGCTACAGACGCAGGAGCGGGCGACGCAGCTGCTGAAGGACGGGGGCTGCCTGTGCTGACCGTGGCCCCGGCGCCGGCGGCGCTGCCCCCGCGCCCGGCGGCGCCGGGAGGCGACCCCTGGCCGGCGGTGCGGGCCATCTGCGACCGCTTCGTCGCCTGGCAGGCGCCGAGCGGGGGGATCAGCGTCGCCCGCTGCCCCTACCACCGCCCGCCCCTGCTGCGCGGGCCGATCGCCTACGGTCAGGATCTGCCCTGGATCGCGCGGGCCCTCTACGGCGCCTACGACGCCGGCGGCGACGAGCGGTACAAGGCCGCCGCCGACGGCTACGCGGTCTTCTTCATCGCCAGCGTCCACTACTCGCGGGCGACGTTCGCCCTCGGCGGGGCGCTCGATCCCTGCTACACCCTCTACCGGGAGCACAATCCGGGCGACGACAGCCTGGACGAGGCGGCCCACGCCCTCTACCGCCGGCTGCTGGAGTTCCGCACCGAGGCGGGCAACTACATCAACGCCGGCTACGGCCACGTCGCCGGCCCGGACGGGCGGCCGCAGGTGGAGCGGACGACGCACCCGGCGGCGGACGTGGCCTACTCCAACGACCTGAGCGACGTGGGGCGCGGCCTGACCGGCTACCACCGCCACTTCGGCGACCGCGGCGCCCTGGAGCACGCCCTGGGGCTGGCCGCCTTCTTCCTGCGCGAGTTCCGCCCCGGGACGCTCGACGGCGTCTGGAGCAGCGCCCTGGGTACCTGGCTGATCGGCCCGCGCCACCTCACCGGCTTCGAGAACCTGCGCGGGGTCTACGCCGACGAGTGCGGCTGGGGCTGGTCCTCCTACTTCGTCAGCCTCTTCCTCGCCCGGCTGAGCGACTGCGCCGGCGACGAGGCGCTGCGCGCGCGGATCGGCGAGCGCTGCGCCGCCACGCTGCGCTGGACCTACGAGACGTGCCAGTGGGCGGACGGGGCCCTCGGCATGGCCGGGCGCGACGACAAGTGTCTGGGCCAGACGGCGCTGGCCGTGCTGCTCTACCTCGAGCTCGCCCGGCGCCGGCTGCTGGACGGGGCCACCCGGCGCGAGGTCTACCCCCGGGCGCTGCGCGCCCTGGACTGGCTGCGCCGGATGAGCGACCCCCAGCGCTTCCCGCCGGACGGCTACATTCCGGTCACCGGCCGCAGCCGGCCCCTGCCCGGCTGGAACACCACCTGGCAGATGGCCCACATCGCCGAGGCGCTGCTCGCCGGGGCGGCGCTCGAATCCCTCGGCTCGTCCTGACCCAACGGAGCGCCGCCGCGCACCCCGGACGCGCCGCGGCGAGGAAGAGAGAGCGATGACCGCACCGCCCCAGACGCTGAGCGACGAGACCCTGGCTCGCTTCGTCCGCACCGGCTACGTCAGCGTGCAGACCGGGCTGCCCCGGTCCTTCCACGAGGACCTGCGCCGCCGGCTGACGGAGACCTACGACCAGGAGGGGAACTGGGGCAACAACCTCCTCCCCCGGCTGCCCGAGCTGCAACAGGTGGTCGACGATCCCGCCGTGCGGGGGGCGCTCACCAGCATCCTCGGCCCCACGTTCGTCGCGCACCCCCACCGCCACGGCCACCTCAACCTGCCGGGCAGCCCCGGCCAGCGCCTGCACAAGGACACCCTGGACTTCTCCGGCGACCGGCAGCCGCCGCACCACCGCCCGCGCTGGGCGATCGCCTTCTACTACCCCCAGGACGTGACCCCGGAGATGGGGCCGACCGGCATCGCCCCGGGCACGCAGTACTTCGTCGACCAGCCGGACGCGGCGCGCTTCCCGGAGACCACGGCGCTCGGTCCGGCCGGCACGGTGACCATCGTGCACTTCGACATCTGGCACCGGGGCACGGCCAACCTGAGCGACCGGCCCCGGTTCATGGTCAAGTTCGAGTTCGGGCGGATGGACGATCCCGTCGCGGCCGCGGCCGGCGCCTGGCCGGCGGGTGTCGACGGCGCCGGCGACGGGCTCGGCGACGGGTTGACCCCCCTGTGGCGCTACGTCTACGGCTGGCTGCGCGGCGGCCCCGCGGGCGGCGCCGCCGCCGCCGGGGACGGGACCGGGGCGGCCCCGCCGGCGCTCGCCGCCGCCCTCGGGGCGGCGGACGAGTCCGCCCGGCTGCGGGCCGCCTACGAGCTGGGCGTGGCCGGGGCGCCGGCCGTGCCCGCCCTGGCGGCGGCCCTGGCCGCCGGTCCGGAGCCGCTGCGGCGCTACGCCGGCTACGGGCTGAGCGCCGCCGGCGCGCCGGCGGTCGAGGCGCTGAGCGAGCTGACGCGGAGCCCGGAGGTCGACGTGCGCCGCGCCGCCGCCGACGCCCTGAGCGACATGGGCCCGCCGGCGGCGCCGGCCGCCGGGGCGCTGGCCGCGGCCCTGGGGGACGCCAGTCCGGCGGTGCGGCGCCAGGCGGCCGAGGCGCTGGGCACGATCGGCGCGCCGGCGGCCGGCGCCGCCGGCGCGCTCGGCGGCGCGCTGCGCGACGCGGCGCCCTTCGTCCGCTTCAACGCCGCCCTGGCCCTGGCCCGGATCGGGCCCGGGGCGGCCCCGGCCGTCCCGGCGCTGGTCGAGTCCCTCGCAGACGCCGACCGCTACGCCCGCGGCTGGGCGCTCCTGGCCCTGCGCCGGATCGGCACACCGGCGGCGACCGACGCCCTGCTCGACCACCTGATGACCTCCCGCTGGTGTCCCATCACCACCACCCAGAGCCGTTACTGAGGCCGGCCGCCGGCCGCGAAGAACAAGCGGGACGTGCGGGACGAGAGGGATCAACCATGCCACGCTACATCGAGTTCGACGCTCCCGATGAGGGGATCACCGCCCGGGCCGAGCTGTGGGACGAGCGCGCTCCGCTGACCTGCGAGCTGGTGTGGCGCCTGCTGCCGGTGACCGCCTTCGTCCACCACGCCATCTACTCCGGGGCGGAGGTGGCGATGGTGCTGCCGCGGTACCACGAGCTGGGCCAGGAGCACGCCACGTCGGCCGTGCTGCCCGGCGAGATCGGGTTCGTCTCGCTGCGCCGGGACGACCACTTCGACGTCGAGGCGGATTTCAGCGAGCTGTGCTTCTTCTACGACCGCGGCGCCCGGCCGAGCATGCTCGAGGGGCCGGTGAAGGTGAACCTCTTCGCCCGGTTCGTGTCCGGCCAGGAGGCGCTCTACGCCCTGTGCTACCGGATGCGCCGGGAGGGGCAGAAGCGGTTCACGGTGCGCCGCGGATGACCGCCGGCGGGCCCAACGTCCTGCTGGTCATGGCCGACCAGCTGAGCGCCCTGGCCACCAGCCCCTACGGCAACCGGGACGTGCTCACGCCCCACCTGCAGGCCCTCGCCGACCGCGGGCTGGTCTTCGAGCACGCCTACTGCAACGCCCCCCTGTGCGCCCCATCCCGGGCCGCGCTGCTGACCGGACGGCTCGCCTCGCGGCTGCCGGTGAACGACAACGCGGAGGAGCTCCCCGCCACCGTGCCCACGTTCGTCCACCACCTGCGCCGGGCGGGCTACCGCACCGTCCTGGCCGGGAAGATGCACTTCGTCGGGCCGGACCAGCTGCACGGCTTCGAGGAGCGCCTGACGACGGACGTCTACCCGGCGGATTTCCTGTGGACGAAAGCCTGGGACGCCCAGGGCGATCCGCCGCGGCGGGTGGGGCTGCCCGGGGACGTCGAGACCGGGGCGAGCTACGCCCGGCAGATGGCCCAGATGGTGGTCGAGGCCGGGCCGGTGCCCTGGAGCTACCAGCACGACTACGACGAGGAGGTGCACGCCGGGGCCCTGGCGACGCTGCGCGATCTGGCCCTGCGCCGGGCGACGGCCGCCGCGGCCGGCGGCCCGGGCGCGGCCGCGCCGTGGTTCCTGTGCGTCTCCTACACCCACCCCCACGATCCGTACGTCAACCTGCCGGAGTACTGGGACCGGTACGAGGGCCGGCCGATCGCGCCGCCGGCGGCGGCCCCGGAGGGGCACGCCCTGCACCCGGTCGACGTCTGGACCAACGCCTACCACGGAGTCGACCTGGTCGCGCCGGCGGCCGCGGACGCCGCCCGGGCGCGGCGGGGCTACTACGCCTCGGTGAGCTACTTCGACGACAAGCTGGGCGCCCTGCTGGCCGAGCTGGAGCGGCTCGACCTGGCCGGCGACACCCTGGTGCTGGTCACCGCCGACCACGGCGACATGTGCGGCGAGCGGGGGATGTGGTTCAAGCGCACGGTGCGGGAGTGGTCGGCGCGCGTTCCCCTGATCGCCGCCGGGGCGGGCGTCGCGCCCGGCCGGGTGGCGGCCACCGTCTCCCTGGTCGACCTGTTCCCCACGCTGCTCGACGTCGCCGCCCTCCCCATCCCTGAGGGCTTCAGTCACCCCCTGGACGGCCACAGCCTGGCGCCGTTCCTCGCGGGCGGCGTGCCCCCCGACTGGCCGGACGAGGCGACGGTGGAGAACCTGGGGGAGGGCACCATCGCCCCGGTGCGGGCCCTGGTGCGGGGGCGCCGGAAGTACGTCTACGCCCACGGCCTGCCGGACCAGCTGCACGACCTGGAGGCCGACCCCGGCGAGTGGCGCAACCTGCTGGACGACCCGGCGCAGGCGGCCGCCGGCGGGGAGCTGCGGGCCCGCCTGCTGGACGGCTGGGACCCGGCGGCGGCCGACGCCGCCACCCGGGAGAGCCAGCACCGCCGGGCGTTCCTCAAGGACGCCCTCTTCCGCGGGCGCTACGCGCCCTGGGACTTCGCCCCCGATCCGCCCGGCCCGGAGCGCTACGTGCGCCGGGCCGAGAACCGGCAGTGGGACCCCTACCTGGGGCACCGCCAGGGGGCAGGTCGATAGTCCCAAGTCCCAGGTCCGAAGTCCCAGGTCCCAAGTCAGGGGTGGGATGGCCGTGGGGCGTGCCAAATCCCACGCTCGACTTGGGACTATCGACTTCGGACGTGGGACCTGGGACTTATCCTCCGGCGGCGAGGACGACGCCCAGCCCGGCCGGGTCGCGCAGGACGTGGCCCGGTCCGGTGCCCGGGTTGGCCGTCTCCGCCGTCTCCACCGCGGTCAGCCCGGCGGCGCGGACGCGGGCCAGCACCCGCTCCAGCTCGGCCCCGTCCGGGACGCGCACCACGAAGTGCTTCAGCCCGGCGGCCCCCTCCGGCTGCGGCGGGATCCCCCGCCCCTTCCAGATGTTGTAGGCCACGTGGTGGTGGTAGCCGCCGGCAGAGACGAAGCCGGCCTGGCCGGCCATGGTCACCGTCTCCTCGAAGCCGATCACGTCGACGTAGAAGTGGCGCGCGGCCGCGAGGTCGCCGACGTAGAGGTGGATGTGGCTGAAGGTGGTGTCCGGGGGCGGACCGTCCCAGGCCTCCGGCTGCCCCTCTAGCAGGGCGAACAACCCGTCAACGTCCAGGGGCAGGTTGCCGGTGAACGGCGCCTGGCCCGGGGCCGACCACACCGCCCGTGGCGGGTCCCAGTTGAGCTCGACGGTGTTGCCCTCCGGGTCCGGGAGGTAGATCGCCTCCGCCGCCGGGGCGTGGTGCACCAGGCCCTCGACCGGCGTGCCGGTCTCCCCGATCCGCTTCAGCCAGCGGGCCAGGTCGATCCGCTCCTTCACCAGGAAGGCCATGTGGTACATGCTGGCGGTGCGCTCGGGCCGGGGGGCGTCCGGGCGCTCGGTCAGGCGCAGGAGATCGTGCCGCCCGGCGCCGAGGTGGGCGATGCGCCCCTCGGGCCCGGACTCGCTGCGGTGCAGCTTGAAGCGCAGCACGTCCGTGTAGAAGGGCAGCACCCGGTCGAGGTCGTTCACGATCAGGTGGACGTGGTCCAGCCCGGTGCGCGGGTCGATCACCCGCGCGGGGTCGCGTGTCGCCTCCTGGGGGGTGGTCGTGGACGTCACCGGCGTCCTCCTTCCGGTCCCGCCCCGGCCGCCGCCGGGGCGTCGCAGCAGCCGTCGGCGCAGACGTCGCCGTCCGCGAGCCCGGGGTCACCCGCGGCCGCCGGTCCGGCGGGGAACGCGGTCAGCGGGTGGCTCTCGGCCCAGGCCTGGGTCAGCGCGCGCGAAAACAGCTCCTCCGGCTGGGCCCCGGAGATGGCGTAGCGCTCGTCGACGACGAAGAAGGGGACGCCCTGCACGCCGAGCGCCCGCGCCTCCTCGATGTCCGCCCGGACGTCGGCGGCGTAGGCGTCGCTCTCCAGCACGGTCTGCACCTCGGCCGGATCGAGTCCGGCCGCCGCGCCCAGGCGGACGAGCGCGGGGGTGTCGAAGAGGGAGTGCCCCTCGGCGAAGTAGGCGCGGTAGAAGTGCTCGAGCACCGCCGCCTCCCGGCCGCGCTCCCGGGCGAGGTGCAGCACGCGGTGGGCGTCCAGGGTGTTGCCGCTGAGCGTGCGGTCGAGGTGATACTCCAGCCCGATCTCGGCGGCGACCCCCTCCACCCGGCCCATCATCGCCGCCGCCTGCTCGACGGTGGTGCCGTACTTGCGGGCCAGGTGCTGGAGGACGGGCTCGCTCTCCGCGGACGAGGCGCCGGGATCGAGCTGGAAGGAGCGGTAGACGACGTTGACGCCGTCGCGGTGGGCGAAGCGGGCGAGGGCGAGCTCGAAGCGCCGCTTACCGATGTAGCACCAGGGGCAGACGACGTCGGACCAGATCTCTACGTTCATGTTGACTCGACTCGATTCTACGATTCCTGCCCAGGCGCGCCGCGTTCGACGCGCCCGCGCGGCGGGTGGTACGGTCGCCGCGATGAGAATCAAGCAGCTGGGGCGCACCGGATTGCGGGTGAGCGAGGTCTGCCTGGGCACGATGACGTTCGGCCTCCAGGCGGACGAGGCCACCGGCTTCGCCATCATGGACGCCGCCGACACGGCGGGCGTCACCTTCTTCGATACGGCGGACGTCTACCCGCTGGGCGCCGCCCCCGAGCAGGTGGGGGACACCGAGCGGATCGTCGGCGCGTGGCTCAAGGAGCGTGGCGCGCGCGAGCGGATCGTGCTCGCCACCAAGTGCCGCGGGCGCACCGGTCCGGGCCCGAACGACGAGGGGCTCTCCCGCAAGCACGTGATCCGGGCCTGCGAGGACAGCCTGCGCCGCCTGCAGACGGACTACATCGACCTCTACCAGACCCACCGCCCGGACCCCGACACCCCGATCGAGGAGACGATGCGCGCCCTCGACGATCTCGTCCGGCAGGGGAAGGTGCGCTACACCGGCAGCTCCAACTACCAGGCCTGGCAGCTGGCGGACGCGCTCTGGACGAGCCGCCTGGCCGGGCTGGCCCGCTACGAGTGCGCCCAGCCGCGCTACAACATCCTGTTCCGCATGGTGGAGGAGGAGATCCTGCCCCTCTGCCGGGCGCACGGCGTCGGCGTGATCGCGTACAACCCCCTGGCCGGGGGGATGCTGACGGGCAAGTACCTGGGCACGCGGGAGGTGCAGCCGGGCACCCGCTTCGCCCTGCCCCGGCGGGGCGAGGCCTACCGCCAGCGCTACTGGAACGACGCCGTGTTCGACGCCGTGCAGGCCCTGAACGAGTTCTTCGCGCCCCGCGGCCGGTCGCTCGCCCACGTCGCCCTGGCCTGGGTGCTGGCCCAGCCGGGGATCACCAGCGCCATCCTCGGGGCGAGCAAGCCGGAGCAGCTCGAGGACAGCATCAAGGGCGCGGGCCTGACCCTGGACGACGAGGAGCGCGCCGCCTGCGACGCCGCCTGGTACGCCCTGCCGCGGGCGAGCGATCCGGAGGTCACCCGGCGCTGAGGGGCGCCGCCGGCGGCAGCGCTCAGCCCGGCTCGGCCTCGACGATGGACACGGCGGCGCGCATCCACCCCAGGGCGTAGGCCATCCCGGCGTGCCAGGGCGCGCTGCACGCCATCTCCGGGGAGTGGTCCGGGATGAGCACGCCGTCGAAGCCGTGCTTCTTGTAGATCCGCAGGGCCTTGACCATGTCCACGTCCCCGGCGTCGATGAACTCCTCGACGTAGTGGGGGACGTGCCCGCGCACGTTGCGGAAGTGCACGTAGGCGATCTTCTGCTGCCCGGCGTAGGCGTCGATGGCCTCGTAGACGTCCATCTCGCCGTCCATCTCGGCGACCGTGCCCTGGCAGAACTCGGCGCAGTTGTGGTGGCTGGGGTAGAGGTCGAGCAGGCGCTGGTAGTGCTCCGGCTTCCACACCAGGCGGGCCGTCCCCCGCAGGCGGCCGAACGGGGGATCGGCGGGGTGCATCGCCAGGCGCACGTTGGCCGCCTCGGCCACCGGCACCAGGTCCTTCAGGAAGCGCTCGAAGCGGCTCCAGAGCAGCTCCTCCGAGACCTCCCCGATGTCGCCCGCCGGCGCGTCCTTGTCGTACTGCACGCTCCACACGGTGCCGTTCGGGATGCGGGTGTCGGGCGGCGCCTCGGCGGCGATGTAGGCCGGGGTGCGGGCGCCCCCGCGGGCGTACGGCCCGTGGGTGCGGCCCCACACGTTGGCGTAGCTGAAGTTGTAGCCCATCACCTCGATGCCCAGGCGCCCCATGGTGCGCAGCAGGTCCTGCAGGCCGGCCATCTGGGCGTCGCGCTGCGGCCCGTCGAGGAGGACGTCGTACCAGTGCTCCACCTCGAAGTTCTCGATGGCGTAGAACTGCAGCCCCTCCTCGTTCAGGGCCGCCTTGAGGCTGGCCAGCTCCTCGTAGCTCCACATCGCTTCCGGCGGCAGCCCGCGTCCCACGCGCCGCGCCCAGCCGGGCAGGTGGGCGACGACGTGCGTCGCCCCCGCCTGGCGCACGAACTTGAAGTTCTCCCGCGTCAGCAGCTGCGGGTAGAGCCCGATGCCGATCTTCATCCCCATGGTGTCCGTCTCACCTCCCCGCGTTTCGAGCCGGCCCATTGTCCGGGTTGGGGGCGCCGCTCAGCCACCGGCGCCCCCGACCCGGACCGGCAGCCGCCGGCGTTACGGTTGGGCCTGCATCAGGGCCTCGACGCCGGGGCGGGCGCGCTCGATCATGGTGCGGGCGGTGATCTCGCCGGCGATCACCCGGTCGAACTCCGGCTTGAGGATCTGGTTCCAGGAGTCGGTGAAGACGGGCACCGACTGGGAGGTGACGGTGAAGCCGCTGGGCATCGCCTCCAGGGTGCGGTCGAGGTCGGCGGTGGAGAGCTTGCCCAGCTTCGCGTAGTACTCCTTGAACTCGCCGGCCAGGGACGGCCGGGGGGGCACGAAGGTGGACTGCAGCGGGAAGATGCGCATGGACTCCCGGCTGGCCAGGAACTTCAGCAGGGCCCACTGCTCGTCCGCTGACCGGGTCAGCTTGAAGCCGAACCAGGGGTCGGCGGTGATCCAGTTGTGCCGGGGCAGCGACGGCGGATTGGGCACGGCGGCGATGCCCCACTCCGGCGCGGACGCGTCCGAGTAGCGGGCGAAGCTACTGGTGGCAATCGTTTCCATGCCCAGCCGTCCGGCCAGGAAGGGCAGCACCGGTCCGGCCACCCGCGTGACGTCGGCGGCGCTGGGCCGCACGCGGTGCTTGTTGATCAGGTCGGCGGCGAGCTGGATGCCCTCCACCACCGCGTTCGGCTCGTTCAGGAAGGTGGTCGCCTTGCCCGTGTCGTAGGCCTTGAGGTCGAACCAGGCGCCCCCGAACATGTAGGCGATGCGCCGGTCGTCGCCCCAGGGGTTGCCGCTGCCCCACTGGGCGCCGGCCCCTTCCGGGTCGCGCGTCAGGGCCCTGGCGGTGACGACGTACCGGTCCCAGTTCCAGCCCTTGTCCGCCCACCCCGGCGGGGGGGCCTGCCCGGTGCGCTGGAAGTACTCCTTGTTGTAGGCCAGCACCTGGATGCCGACCCCCATGGGCAGGGCGTAGCGCTTGCCGCCCATCTTGGTCGCCTCGACGAACTTGGGGTAGAAATCGGTCAGGTCGTACTTATCCCGGGCGATGAGCGAGTCCAGCTCGGCGACGACGCCCTTGACCGCCCAGAAGCGGTAGCCGCCGGTGCCCCAGGGCCCGGTCACCGCCGGCGGGGTGCCCCCGGAGAGCAGCGCGGCCACCTTGTCGTTGAAGTTCGCCCCGGGCGAGACCGGCTCGATCTTGATCTGCGGATTCTGCTGGGTGAAGCGGTCGTAGAGCTGAGTCATCAGCCCCCGCTCGATCGGCTCGTCCCGGGTGATGACGTCGAGCGACGCCGGGCCGAGCGCCGGCTGCGCCCCGCTCGGCGCGCCCCCTCCCGACGAGGCGCAGCCGGCCGCCAGCAGGGGCAAGCCGGCGATGGCCCCGGCGGGCAGGGCGAGCCGGGCCAGCGCCCGGCGGCGCGTCGTGCGGGGCGTTCCGGCAGGGGCAGAGACGGCGGCCACGTGCGACCTCAGCATGGTGGGCTCCCTCCTGCCCCCACTCTACTGCCGGGCCGGGGCGGTGTCGTCCGCCGCCGGGTACAAGATGTCGGGCCCGGCGTTGGCCCCGCCGGCCAGGGTCAGTAGGGCCAGGCCCGCTCGAGAGGCTGCTCGTTGGCGATGGCGCGGGCGAGCAGGAGCCGGCGGTGCTCGCCGAGGGCGGCGGCGTACCCCGGGTCGGCGGCGACGTCCCGGTACTCGCCGGGGTCGCGCTCCAGGTCCCAGAGGTGCTCCTCGGGGCCGCCGGCGGTGACCCGGCAGACGTAGCGGTAGCGCTCCGTGCGCAGCGCCTTCCAGCCCCGGGCCTCGGTCAGCGCCGAATCGCGCGCGCCGCCGCGCTCACCGCGCAGCAGGGGGAGCAGGCTGCGCCCCTGCACGGTGGGGGGGACGGGGACTCCGGCGCAGGCCAGCAGCGTGGGCAGCACGTCCACCGCCTCGACCAGGGCGTCGACCGGGCGGCCGGGGGCGTCCGCTGGCCCGCCGGCGGGCCAGCGCAGCAGCAGCGGCACCCGGCTCACCTGATCCGAGGCGGGGTAGCCCTTGCCGTGGCGCAGGTGCTCGCCGAGCCAGTCCCCGTGATCGGAGGTGAAGACGACGACGGTGTCCCGGGCCTGCCCGCTCGCCTCCAGCAGGGCGAGCAGGCGCCCGACGTGGTGGTCGACCTCGCTGATCATGGCGTAGTAGCCGTGGCGGGCGGCGCGCAGCCCGGCGTCGTCGAAGTCGGTGCCCGCCCGGGCGGCGTCCGCCGGGGGCGGGAAGGCGGGCAGACGCAGGGTCGCCGGGTCGTAGAGATCGAGGAACTCCTGGGGCGCGACCCACGGGCTGTGCGGCGAGTAGAAGCTGGCGACGCAGAGCCAGGACCGGTCCGGGTGGGCGGCGATGAAGTCCATCGAGCGCTCGGCGACGAAAGCGGCGTGGGTCAGGTGGCTGGGGGCGCGGAAGGGGAGGGCCCGCTTGGGGAAGCGCTCGGCGGGGTGCGCCACCGGGTCAACCCGGCCGAGGGCCCGGTTCCACACCTCCGCCATCGGGGGCAGGCCGGGGCTGATGGCGTCCAGGTGCTCGGGCGCCACCCGCCGCACCCAGGCGCGGTAGGCGTCCTCGTACGGCCCCGGCTCGTCCGACTCCTCGAGCACGTCGAAGCCGTAGTCCGGGTGCACCTCCCGGTGGTCGCGGTTGGCGTGGGGCAGAAAGTGCAGCTTGCCCAGCATGGCCGTGGCGTAGCCGAAGGGCTTGAGCATCCGCGGCAGGGTGACCGTCTGCGGCGGGACCGGCACGCCCATGTGGCTGATGCCGAGCGCCGAGGGGTAGCGCCCGGTGAGGAAGCTCACCCGGCTGGGCATGCACACCGGATTCTGGACGAAGTGGCGGCGGAAGGTGACCCCCTCCGCCGCCAGGCGATCCAGGTGCGGCGTGCGCACGTCCGGGTTGCCGTTGCAGCCCAGGGCGTCCCAGCGCAGCTGGTCGGTGTAGATGAGCAGCACGTTGGGGCGGCGCGCCGCCCCAACG
>DATLLM010000531.1:0-2090 GCA_035537855.1 Chloroflexota bacterium
GTTCGGGGCCTGGGCCGGCGACCAGATCGGCACCTCTACGGGCACCACCATGATCCAGCACTACGGCGCCCGCGACGCCCGCAGCGTCTACCAGCACTACTCGGGGGCCTACGGGACGTACGGCGGGGGGGTGATCCTGGCCTGGAAGATGGGCACCGGCAGCTACGCCGTCCCGGAGGGCGTCCTGCAGCCCTGAGGCACGGGGCGGATCAGGCCCGGCCGGGCCGGAAGGGAGGCCCAGGCGGGCCAGGCCCAGGCGGTTGAGGCCATCGAAGGCCGCCGTCTTGTCGCACTCGGCCGCAGCAGGTCGCGGGCGCCGCGGCGCGGGTGCCGCCGGGGTCGCGCCGGAGTACACCCGGGGCCGCCGGGGGCGCGACGGCGCGCGGGGTGCGGCCGGGGCGCGGCCCGGGCGCGTGGTGTAAACGGCGGGTTAACGTTCGGCCAAAGCCGGCCGGGCGGACGCCGAACCCCTTGCGCCCGGCTGTGGCGCCGCTAGAATCGGGGGGCGCGGAGAAATCGCGCAGCGCCGAATCCTCCGCCGCCGGGCGGGGGAGCGGGGGACCCACGATTGGGGTGAATTGCGGTGCAACCGGCCGGACCCGAGAGGGCCGGCAGCGGGGCGCCGGATAGGGCAGCTCTTCCCGCCCGAACCCGTCAGCTAACCTCGCAGGCAGAAGGAAGAGGCACGCGCATGGCCGGTGGCCCGGGGCGTCTGCCTCGGGCCGTGCCGTCTCGACGGCACGCCGGCCCGAGCGGGCGCCGCGAGTCACCGGACGCGGACGCCGCGGCATGGCTCGCGCCAGGCCGCGCGCGGCGGCGCAGCGCTTCCCCTCCTGCCCTCGGCGTCGGGCGCACCAGGAGCCCGACAGAACGTGAGCTCGCGAGAGCTCGGGCCGAAGGAGGAACACCACCGTGGGCCAGCGTAGTGGCCGCAGCGCGGTTCAGCGGGTCGGGCGCAGCGGGCGGGCGCCGACGGTCGTCGGCGGCGCGCTCGGGGAGTGCGTCCACGTCGCCGGGATCTACAACTTCCTGCGCCTGGCCGAGGCGCAGGGCTGGCGCACCGTCTTCCTCGGGCCGGCGGTGTCGCCCGAGGCCTTCATCGGGGCGGTGCAGGAGACGGACGCCGACCTGGTGGCCCTCAGCTACCGGCTGACGCCGGAGAACGGCGAGACCTTGCTGCGGGACTTCCGCCAGGCGGTCGAGGAGGCCGGACTGGGCGGCAGGCGCTACTGCTTCGGGGGGACCCCGCCGGTGGTCGCCCGGGCCCGCGCCCTGGGCTGGATCGAGCGCTGCTTCGACGGCACGGAGCCGGTGGAGTCGGCCATCGGGTACCTGCGCGGGGACGACCCCGCCGCCGGGCGGGGGGTCTACCCGGAGTCGTTCCGGGAGCGCCTGGCCTGGAAGCACCCTTACCCCCTGCTGCGCCACCACTTCGGGCTGCCGACGGTGGAGGACACCGCCGCCGGGATCGCGGCGATCGCGGCGGCGGGGGTGATCGACGTGATCTCGCTGGGGACGGATCAGGACGCCCAGGAGCACTTCTTCCACCCCGAGCGGCAGGACCCGCGGCGCAAGGGCGCCGGCGGCGTCCCGGTGCGCTCCGCCGGGGACTTCCGGCGCCTGTACGACGCCAGCCGGACGGGGAATCACCCCCTGCTGCGCACCTACGCCGGGACGACCGACCTGCTCCCCCTGGCCGAGCTCTACCAGGAGACGATCAAGAACGCCTGGTGCGCCGTGCCCCTCTTCTGGTTCAACGCGATGGACGGGCGGGGACCGATGCCCCTCGAAGAGTCCGTCCGCGCCCGGCAGGAGACGATGGCCTGGCACGGGGCGCGGGACCTCCCGGTCGAGCTGAACGAGCCCCACCACTGGGGCATGCGCGACGCCCCGGACACCGTCTTCTGCGCCAGCGCCTTCCTCTCCGCCTACAACGCCCGGGCCTTCGGCGTGCGCGACTACCTGGCGCAGTTCATGTTCAACAGCCCCCCGGGGACGTCGGACGCGATGGATCTGGCCAAGATGCTGGCCTGTCTCGATCTGATCGAGCCCCTCGCCCGGGCGGGCGGGGGGCTCGATCAGATCGAGAC
>DATLLM010000532.1:0-3751 GCA_035537855.1 Chloroflexota bacterium
CCCGAGGGGGGGGCCGAGGCCCCGCCAGAGCAGCTCCAGCCCGCCGTTGACCAGCAGCACGGCGAACCCCAGGGCGAAGCCGAGGGAGGGGACGAGGCGGGCCCCCCGCCGTCCGGCCAGGTCGAAGAACTCGCGCAGGCCGAAGAACCCGAGCAGGGCCGCGCCGAGCAGGAACCAGGGGCCGCCGAGGTAGGCGCCGCCGACCACGGGGAGGCCGATGGCCAGGCCGAAGACGACCCGCTGGCCGAGGACGCCCCGCCGCTCCGCCGGCGCGGCGGGCGCCGCCGGCGCCGCCGCGCCGGCCGGGCGGCCGCCGGCGCGGGCCCGGCCGCCGCGGCCGGCGCGCGGGGTGAGCGCCGACTGCGCCGCCGCTGCCACAGGGTCGCCGGCCACGCCTGGTCTCTCTCCCTCAACGTCCGCCGTGCCGCCGCGCCGCTGGCCCGCCGCGCGGGCCGGTCGCCGCTCACCGCGTCGCGCTGGACGGGTGGGCCGGCCGGTCCGGGACGAGACCGTGGCTAGACCTCGAGCACCTCGGCCTCTTTGCGCTGCCCGATCCGGTCGGCCTCGCCGATGTAGCCGTCGGTCAGGCGCTGCAGCTTCTGCTCGCCCTGCTTGAGGTCGTCCTCGGTGGCCATGTTCTCCTTGCGCAGGGTGCGCAGGTCGTCGTGGCCCTCGCGCCGGACGTTGCGCACGGCGACGCGCCCCTCCTCCACCCGGCGGTGGACGATCTTGACCAGGTCGCGCCGGCGCTCCTCGGTCAGCTGGGGGAGGACGATGCGGATCACCGTGCCGTCGTTGGACGGGGTCAGCCCCAGCTCGCTCTTCAAGATGGCCTTCTCGATCGCCCCGATGGAGGACTTGTCCCAGGGCTGGATGAGCAGCATCCGGGCCTCAGGCGAGGAGATCCCGGCGAGCTGGTTGAGGGGCATCTCGCTGCCGTAGTACTCGACGTGGATGCGGTCGACCAGCGCCGGGCTGGCCCGCCCGGTGCGGATGGTGGTCAGATCGTGCTCGAGCGACTCGATCGCCTTTCCCATCTTCTTCTCGCAGTCAGCCAGGACCTCATCGAGCATGTCATCGGCCACGATTCACCTCCCGCTCCGAGAGTCCCGGGCCGCGCGCCCGGGGCCCCAAGTCTCGGTCGACGTCGGGGCGTTGGCGGAGTACGCACATCCTAGCAAGACCCGCCGGCGGACACGGCGCCGCCTTCAGGGGCCGACGTAGGTGCCGACGGCCTCGCCACGGATGGCCCGGGTGAGGGCCCCTTCCTCCTCCAGGCGGAAGACCACCAGGGGCAGGCTGTGCTCCATGCACAGGGAGACGGCGGTGAGGTCCATCACCTGCAGGCGCTTGTTCAGCACGTCCAGGTAGCCGAGGGACTCGTAGCGCTGGGCGCCGCTGACCAGCTTGGGGTCGGCGTCGTAGATGCCGTCGACGTAGGTGGCCTTGAAGAGCACCTGGGCGCCGATCTCCATCGCCCGCAGGGCGCCAGCGGTGTCCGTGCTGAAGAAGGGGTTGCCGGTGCCGGCGCCGAAGATGACCACCTTGCCGTCCTCGAGGTGGTCGATGGCCCGCCGGCGGATGTAGGGCTCGGCGACCTGGCGCATCTCGATGGCCGTCTGCACCCGGGTGACGATCCCCTCGCGCTCCAGGGCGTCCTGGAGGGTGAGCGCGTTCATCACCGTGCCCAGCATGCCGATGTAGTCGGCCTGGGCGGCCTCCATGCCGTACTGCACGGCGTCCCGGCCGCGCCACATGTTGCCGCCGCCGATGACGATGGCCATCTCCACCCCGGTGTCCCGGATGGCGGCGGCCACGAGCCGGGCCAGGTGCTGGGCGGCCCGGGGGTCGATCCCGTACCGGCCCTCACCCTGGAGGTGCTCACCCCCCATCTTGAGCAGGACGCGCGGGTACTTGACCGGGGGCGTCGCCATCGCCTGTCCCTCCGAGAGTGGCATGAGAGTGGCGGCGGGGGCGCCCGCCCGCGCGGCGCCGGGCGCCGGGTCGCCGCTCAGCGCCCCAGCTCGAAGCGGGCGTAGCGCCGGACGCGGATGTTCTCGCCCGTCTTGGCCACCGCCTCGGCGATCAGCTGGGCGACGGTGCGGGAGTTGTCCCGGACGTAGGGCTGGGTGAGCAGGGAGGCGGCCTGCACCTGCTCCGGAGACAGCCCCTCGGCGGCGATCGCGTCCGCCGGGAACTCCTCGGCCGAGATGGCGCGGGGGTTCATGGCCACCACCTGCCGGGCGATCTCCCGGGCCAGGTCCCGGAACTCGTCCGTGCGGGCGACGAAGTCCGTCTCGCAGTTGACCTCAACCAGCGCCCCGATGCGGCCGACGCCGCCCGAGCTGTGGATGTAGGACTCGACGATGCCCTGGTCGGTCGCCCGCTCGGCCACTTTGGCCCCCCGGGCCAGGCCCTTCTCGCGCAGGATGGCCTTGGCCTGCTCGACGTCGCCCCCGGTCTGGGTCAGCGCCTGCTTGCAGTCCAGGGGGCCGGCGCCGGTCTGATCGCGCAGGGCCTTGACGGCCGCGGCAGTAATCTGTGCAGTCACGGTCTCGTTCTCGTTCTCGGTCTCGTTCTCGTCCACCCCCCTCCGGGCGGGGTCGCCCGGAGGGGCCGCAGCGTGCGCCTGAGGCGGCCGGGCGGCCGCCCCGCCTAGCGCACCTCTTCCTCTTTCCCGTCCCCGCGGCGGCCGGAGCGCCGGGCGTACTCCCGGTCCTCCTCGTCCAGGTCCTCGGAGAAGGCGAAGACGTCGTCCCGCCCGAGCGCCAGCTCCAGCTCGCGCTGGGTCAGGCCCTCCTCCTCCTCGGTCTCCTCGGACTCCTCGCCTTCCTCGTCCTTGGCCAGGGCGTCGGCGAAGCCGCGGCCCTCGATGCAGGCGTCGGCCAGGCGCCCGGCGAGCAGCCGGATGGCCCGGATGGCGTCGTCGTTGGCCGGGATGGGGTAGTCCACCTCTTCGGGGTTGCAGTTGGTGTCCACCAGGGCGACGATGGGGATGCCCAGGCGCCGCGCCTCGGCGACGGCGATGTGCTCCTTGCGCGTGTCCACGATGAACAGGGCCCCGGGGAGGCGGCGCATCTGCTCGATGCCCCCCAGGCGGCGCTGCAGGCGCTCCAGCTCCTCGGTGAGGTGCAGGGCTTCCTTCTTGGGCAGCTGGTCGAAGTCCCCCCGCTCCTGGCGGATCTTCAGCTCCTGCAGGCGCCGCACGCGACCCTGCATGGTCTGGTAGTTGGTCAGCATGCCGCCTAGCCAGCGCTGGTTGACCCAGTACTGCCCCGACCGCCGGGCCTCCTCCTCGATCGCCTCCTGGGCCTGCTTCTTGGTGCCCACGAAGAGGATGCTCTCCCCGCCCCGAGTCAGGTCGCGGGTGAAGTTGTAGGCCTCCTGCAGGCGCTGCACCGTCTGCTGCAGGTCGATGATGTGGATGCCGTTGCGCTCGGTGAAGATGAAGGGCTTCATCTTCGGGTTCCAGCGCTTCGTCTGGTGGCCGAAGTGGACCCCCGCCTCCAGCAGCAGCTTCATTGATACGACGGCCATGGTCTTTGCCTGCGCCTCCCGGATTTGTGGCCTCCGCCCCCGTCGTCCCCGGGCCCGAACGTCAGGCGGGTGCCGGCGCGCGCCGCAGCCGGCGCTGACGCAACCAGGTGGGTCGGGGGGCGTGCGTGATAGAGCGTCCGCCCCGGACGCTCCCGGTCAGTATAGCACCCTGATCTGGCGCTTCAGGGGCCAGCCGGGGGGCCGCCGGGGGCCC
>DATLLM010000533.1:0-3033 GCA_035537855.1 Chloroflexota bacterium
GCCCCCCGCCCGGCCCCCCGCCGGCGGGGCGCTCGGCTGATACTCGCCGGACGGCGGCGCGGGGTGGTACGCCTGGGCGAGCATGGTGTGCAGCTGCGCCGTCTCGCGCGTGCGGTCGGCGAGCTGGCGGCGCAGATCGTCCACGTGGGCCTCCAGGCGCCGGACGGCCTCCTGGGCGGCCAACACCTCGGCGACGGCGGCCGCGGCGGAGGTATCCGGCGGCGGCACGGTTACCCGTGGGGGGGTGGCAGGCTCAAGCAGGTGGTCGTCCCAGATGGGGCCGTGCGCCTCGGCCGCCGGCCCACCCGTGAGTCCCTCGCAGCGCTGGCCCTTGCGCGAGGTGGCACGGCTCCTGTCCAGGGCCCAGGCGGCTTCATCGAAGGGGACGGCGGCGGTTGCGCCGCGGCCCTTGGTGGTGCCCAGGTGGTCGATCACTACGCGCATGTCCATGACTCAGCATGAGGACGCACGGCGCCGCCGCACGGTTGCGCATCCCAGGGGCGCGGCGGAGGAGCAGCCCCCGGCGGAAGCCGGGGCAACGGCTCGAAGTGACAGGTTTCCTGTCAGCCTGTTTGCGCCCGCCAGTCCCCGCCACCGCCGCTTGTCTGGGGCCGAGGCCTCTGCAGGCTGGTCCACTTCGGGGTCACCGCGTACGGGTGTGGCGCCAGCTGGTGGATGCCACGCCGTGGGGCAGGCGTCCCGGGTACGTCATCCGTGTGCGTGATCGCGAGGTCGTCTACGGTGGCGACTGCCGCGACCTGGAGAAAGCTCCTGGCGGGATGCGCCAGCAACTCGCAGGCAACGGCCTCCGCGTCCACGCGATCGCTCTTGCCCCGCCCGGGGGGCTGTCGGCGCCGGCGCGGACGTGTGGGGCACACGTCCCGCACGTCCGCGCGGCGCCGACCAGGGCCACGGCCAGTCGCCGCCCCAGGAAGTTGCTCCCCTCGATGGCCCAGACGGCGGCGTCGGCGGCGGCCGGGGCCCTCGCCGGGATCGTCCCAGGAGGTGACGGTTCCGCCGAACGGTCGCCACGCGTCCGGGCGGGATCGCCGTCCGAGCGCCCGTTCGCGCTCCTCGGGCTGGCGCGTGCTCGGAGCGTGCGGAGTCCCGGCGGCGGTCGCCGCCGGGGGCGGCCTATGGCCGGCCGCCGTCAGCGGTCGGGCGCGACGATACCCGCTTGACAGCCCAGCGGCGCGGGGCTAGGCTACAGCCGTGGGGGCCGCGCGGGCGGCCCACGGCGCCGGATACCGCGGTGGGGGAGCAGGACGCGTGGGGACGAGGCTCGCGTTTCCGACGTCCCCGCGCGCCGTGCGCATCCCCGCGGGTACCGCCAAGGCGCTGGGCGAGGCGGACGTCGCCTCGTCCGAGCGGGCCCGAGTCGTCGCCGACGAGCGGGCCGGCGCTGCCGCCGACGCGACGATCCGGCTGACCAGCACGGGAGGGGACGAGCCGGACGCCCACCTCGCCACCCTGACCCTGGCCCCGTCCACCCGCGTTGCGCGGGTGGACGACGTGCCGGGCACCGCGCCAACGGGCGGCGCTGGGGCCCGGCGCCCGGACGGCCTCGGTGGACGTCCGGATCGACGGTTTCCAGCCCTCAGCCGCCGCCGCGCGGCCGCCGCCGGCCGCGCGGCTCGCTCGGGGCCCGCCACCGGCGTCGCCCGGCGGCGAACGCCGGCCCGAGCCTCCGACGAGCGCGCGGTCGCCACAGGAGAGCGGGGCACCGGCGGGGGCGGCTGGCACCGCCGGAGCGGACCGCACGCATGGCACGCAACGTTTCACGGCCGCTCGATGCGTAGACGCTCCACGCTGGATCAGCCCGAGAGATGATCGGAGACGTTGTCGATCTATCCGCGCCAGTCGGTCTGGCGTTCCGGTGGCATGCTCGTTCGGAGAGCGATCGGAGGGATCATGCCCGTTGTTGTCCGGCCGAAGATCATTCGCGCCCTGACCCGTCTTCCCCCTGGGGCATACCCGCAGACGCCGTCTGACCCCAACCTCGCGTGCTGGAACTTCGCCCTGACCGGTGAGTCCGATGCGGCCCCGCCGATCGGCGAGGTCTACGAGTACGCGAATGGCCGGGGCCTGCGGCCGACCCTCGCGACCTTCCCGGACATCCGGGCGGGCGCGCTCGCGGCCCTCGACGCCGTCCGGAACGACTACGCTCCGTATGTCGGCGCCCAGTACGACGGGGCGAAGCGCACGATCCTGGAGCAGTGCTCGACCAGGATGCTGCCGGTGCTCTGTGGCCTCTACGGGCTGCCGGTCTCACCCGTCCCAACGGCCATCGAGATCGGGCTGAAGTTCGAGGCGCGACTCGTCAAGGGTTGGCTCCCCAGCAAGGGTCGGCTGGAGCACGACTGGGAGCTCGCTGAGCGGGAAGAGGTGCTCGAGATCGGCTACGAGCACATGTGGGTACGGATCAATGGAGTCAGGACGGTCGAGACGTGGGTGAACCTCCCCACGATCCACGCGGCTCCCAACGAGCAACCGCCTCAGGCGCACAAGACGGTCACCCGCTGCTACGTGACCCAACTGAGGTCGGCGCACGTGACCAAGATCAGGAGGCTCCTGACGGCCCAGAAGGGCGCCACCGCGTTTCAACATCCCGCGGCCAGGCAGGCGTGGGTGAACAAGTCACTCATCAATACCTGCACCTGGTGCAATCGGACGCTCCTCGTCGGGGCGCGCCGCCATTGCCGCGTGTGTGGCAGGATCTTCTGCCAAGACTGCGCCTCCCAGACCGAGGC
Source organism: Chloroflexota bacterium (assembly GCA_035537855.1). Taxonomy (GTDB): domain Bacteria; phylum Chloroflexota; class UBA11872; order UBA12225; family UBA12225; genus DATLLM01. The sequence goes on from DATLLM010000533.1 coordinate 2,751, forward strand.
GGTGGCTCTGCCAGCGTTGGAGCCCGGCCAGCCGGTGCCCTTGGCGGGCGCCCAGCTCCGCGTGTGCGATACGTGCTACACGGGGGCGAACTAGAGCGTGTCTGGCGGAACGCCTCTTGCGGGCCTCGACTTTCCGGCCGCGATGGCCGGGAGGAGGCCGATGCCTCGGAGGCACGAACTGACGGACGCGGCGTGGGCCACGCTCGCCCCGCTGCTGCCTTCCGACCCGCCGCGGGGGGAGAAGTGGCGCGACCACCGGACGGTGCTCAACGGCATCCTGTGG
>DATLLM010000534.1:0-3667 GCA_035537855.1 Chloroflexota bacterium
GGCGGGGACGACGACGCGCTGGTTGGCGCCGGCCGCCAGCCCGTGGCGGGCGACCTCCGCCCCCTGGGCGCTGAGGACGACCAGCTCCTCGTCCTCCGTCTCGCGCACGAGCAGCTGCTGCCCGGCGTGGGCCGCCGGGACCGAGTAGTAGTTGCCCGCGTAGCTGACCAGGCAGTCGCGGCTGCTGCGCCGGTAGCCGACCAGGGCGGTGTCGTAGTCCGGCTTCCCCGCCAGCGGCTGAAGCCCCTCGTGCGGCAGGCGCTCAGCGGGCACCGCGCCGGTGGTGCCGTGGACGCGCCGGTTGGCCACGCCGTCGGTCCACGCCCGGGCCTGGCGGTTGAGGTCCCCCAGGTCGGCGGCGCGCAGCCCGGCCCAGAAGTCGCCCCGCACGTAGGCCACGCTGCGCTCCACCTTGCCCTTGGTCTGCGCCCGGTAGGGGCGGCAGGCCTGGGGCGCGAAGCCGTAGTAGTCGGCGAAGTCCAGCAGCGCCGGGCTCCAGCGCACGGCGCCGGCGGCGTCGCGGTCGACCACCGCCGTCTTGAGGTTGTCGTAGAGCACCCGGCGGGGGACGCCGCCCAGCGCCCGGAAGGCGCGGACGTGGCCGCGCAGGAAGGCGGCGCGCTGCGTGGAGACGGTGAACTCCAGGTACAGCGCCCGCGACCAGCTCAGCGTGTACAGGAAGGCGTACAGCTTGCGCACGCGTCCGCGGTGCTCCAGCGTACCGAAGTGCGCCCAGTCCACCTGGGCCTGCTCCCCCGGCGCCGTCTCGAACCGGACGGTCGCCGCGGGCGCCCGGGCGGGGCGCAGCCGCTGGACGAACGCCCGGACCAGCGTCTTCTGCCCCGGGTAGCCCTGGGCGCAGACCTCCCGGAACAGCTTCTGCGCGTTGAGCACCCCCTCCGCGACACGGGCCTCCAGGTAGGGGACGTAGGGGTCGAGCTTCCCCGGCCGCGGTCGGCGCCACCGCGCCGTTGAAGAGGTACCCCTCCGGGCCGAGCGGGGTGGTCTCCAGCTCGAGGCCCGGCCCCTTGAGCACCAGGTACTGGGCGCCGTCGAAGCCCGAGGTGCGCACCCGCGCCCGCCACGGTGGCCCGGCGAAGCCACGCGCGACCGCGGTGAGCTCGACAGATGCGCGGAGCTGGCCGTAGCAGTTGTTGCTCTCGGGGAGCTCCGGCTCGTCGTTCACTTGGGCCTCCCTGATCGGCCTCGTGCGCGATCCACCGCGCGCTATCCCCTGCTTATCGTTCGTGGAGCGGATTGAGAAGCGTATGCCTGACCAGCGCACGCCAGACCGGCGCATCCCCGTCGATCATGTTTGCCCCGACTTCGTGCCCGGGCGGGAGCTGCGGGTAACGGACCTGGTGCTCGAGGAGCTCGTGGCCGGCGAGCCCCTGCTCCGGGTCGAGTACACCATCACGCCCGCGCTGCCGCCGCGGGGGCGCCGGCCGACCGTCGCGTCGTGGCCGGTGGTCTGGGACGCGACGGCCGCCACCGACGACCAGGGCACCGCCTACCGGGACGGCGGGGGCGCGTGGGGCCCGGCGCCCGGCGGCGACCGCACAACCGGGACCCTGACGATCTCGCCCGCGCCCCCGCCGGCGGCGCGGCGGCTGCGCGTCGTCCTGCGGGCGTGGTTCCCTTGGGCGACTCCCGTGGAGGCGTTCCGCGAGTGTGTCGTGGAGGTTGAGCTCACCGCCGCCTCCGACTGACCGGCTCCCGAGTGTTCTCATCACGCACCATCAGCCCCACTAACTCTCACGTCGAAGGTATACCCAGGCCACGTCGGGGAACGTCCACTCGGTCGGGACGGCCAACGGCGCGGGGGCGTCGCAGCGGAGGCACCGGAAGTCTGCGATGGGCTCCTCCGGCAAGAAGTCGGCGTTGACCTCCGCGCAGATGACGCTCATGGACTCCGCGTCGACCTCAGCGATCGGACCATCGAAGTAGGCGACGAACTCCAGCGCGGTGGGACTCCAGCCGACCCGGACGCCGCGGAGCGCCGGCGGCACCTCCCCCAGGAGGGCGCGCTGGAGGGAGAGCAGAACGCGGACGCGGAGTTCATCGGCGGGAGCCACAGTGGTGATGAGCGTACCGCTCGTGTAGGACTCAGCCCCCCTCCGGGGCTGCCCGAGCCCCCGCCGGAGGCCTCCGAGGATGCCGCCGACGTCGACACAGTGAGGCGACGGACGGCGGAGGGCCAGTCCGCAGGGCGCCCGCCCTCCGTCCGCTCCGTCGCCCGCGGCGAAGCAGGACCACGCCGACCAGGAAGCCAGGTCAAGGGCGCGCCAGCGCCGACCACAGGGAGGGCACCCTTGCCCGGCGCTCCCGGCGTGGTACGCACCGGCGGCTGCGAGCGCGTTCAGCGGCGGCGATAGGTGCGGTGCGTCCAGGTGGCGGTGGGTGCGTGGTACTCCAGGTGTCCCTGCGGCTCGAAGGGCTCGGTTCCGCCGGGCTCACTGGCGGGTGCGCCAAAGAACAGGCGTGCCTTGGTGACGGGCGCGGCTGGGGCGGCTGCCCAGAACTCGAACCGAGGTTGCGCCGCCCATAGAGCCTCGATTACTGCCGCCGGCGGGAGCGGGATGACCGGCCGCGGCGTGGTGGGATCATCGGGGAGTGGGTTGAGCAAGGGCGCCGCCCGATTGGCGAGCGCCCGCGCGTAGATGGCACGGGCCACCGCTGGGTGGCGTGTCGCTAGCGTGAAGGAGTCGTTGTCGTGGCTGGAGACCCACAGCCGTGCATCTGGAAGTAGCCTGAGCGGGGCGGTACGGAGCGCTTGCCGGTTCGCGGCCCAGGTGTCGACCTGTCGGGCGAGGCTGGCCGGCGTCGCGGTCGCGGGCGCATCCCAGCAGACGAGGTTCCACTGGATGACTCCTCGAAGGAGCGGTAGGAGATCGTCCGTCGCGATCGCGAGGGCCCCGTGGCCGAGTTGCATGGTGGACGCGACGTCTTGGGCACGGGCCAGCTCGCTGAGCCCACGGCGGTCGGTGGGACCGGTTGGTCCAATGCGCTCGGCCACCCCGTCCAGCAAGTAGCCGACATCGGTCACGACGAGCAGTGGGCGGGCGTGCCGGATGAGCAGATCGAGCACGCTGGCGAGTGGCCCGTCAAGCGGCTGTGGGAACAAGTAGAGGCTCCAGAAGCCAGTGCGTCCGGTGGACGGCGGCGTGACAGAGCCTCGCAGCAGCGGCTGGAGCGGCGAGTCGGCTGGCATGCGAGAGCCTACCGCCGAGGAGGGGGGGTGTGACCCGCGGTGGGGCTCCGCTCGCACGCCCGGCCCCCTCGGCAAGGCGGCCCTCCGGCTCGCTGCGCTCGGCCGTGCCTGCGGGGCCCTGGGGCGTGCCGCGCTCCTCGATGGGCGACGGGCGGACGGAGGGGGCGGGACTGCGTCGCGCCCTCCGCCGCCGTCGCCTGGGCATACCGACGCGCCACCATCCCCAGAGTGCCTCCGGCGGGGGCTCCTGGCACCGGAGGGGGGCCACGGGGTGCCCGGTCGGCGCGCGCTCGGGGGCGCCGCGGCGGCTACCAGGCGCCTTCCGGCTGCCCCCTGGGCGGCACGGTGGCCGGGGCCGGAGCCGAGGCCGCGGGTGCCCGGCGGGCAGCTACGGGCGGCGCCGGGGGACGGGGCAGACTCCCCAGGGCGTGCTGCCACACCGCCCAGCTGCTGTAG
>DATLLM010000535.1:0-2125 GCA_035537855.1 Chloroflexota bacterium
TGCAGCAGCGGCGACAGACCGACCAGCTGGCGGAGGGCGCGTAGAAGGGGTGACACGGCGTACGGAATCAGGGGCGGCGAACGGGGCCTGCGCCGCGATCTGCGTCCAGCGGTAGTCCCCCGCCTCGGTCACCTCTGCTCCTCGTCCGGGCGGCGCGCCCGGCGCGCCGCCCGGCCCGATGGTAGCGGCTGCCCCCCGGTGGGGTTCGCTCGGGCGGGCGCCGGAAGGGGGGCCGGCCGGTCATACTCTTAGGGACGCCGGCGCCGCCGGCCCGGCGCCGCCCCTGATTCCGTACGCCGTGTCACCCCTTCTACGCGCCCTCCGCCAGCTGGTCGGTCTGTCGCCGCTGCTGCACGCCGTGCCGCTGTTCTTCTACCTGCTGCTGCGGGACGCCGTGGCCGCGGTGTCGCCGGGCGGACCGCTCGGGCGGGTGGCCGACCTGGTTGCCCTGCTCAACTCCTTCACGCCCTGGCTCTTCCTGCCCATCCCCCTCTGGATCGCCACCCTGGCGTTCGCCCGCACCCGGACGGCGCTCTTCGCCACCGTCTTGCCCTGGGCGCTGTTCCTCGCTCTCTACGGCGAGCTGTTCGTCCCCCGCCCCGCCCACTTCGCCGAGTGGTTCGGGCCCCAGCCGCCGCAGGCCAGCCGGCTGCGGGTGATGACCTTCAACGTCCTGGGCAGCCAGCGCCCGGCGGACGAGCTGGTGCGGGTCATCCTGGATGCCGACGCGGACGTGGTCATGACCCAGGAGCTGATCCCCGGACTGGCCCAGCCGATGAGCCTCGCCCTCGCCTCGACCTACCCCTACTCCCGGCTGCGCACGGACGGGCTGTGGGAGGCCCAGGGGATCTGGAGCCGCTACCCCATCGTGGACGAGGAGCGCTGGGACGGGTCGCAACGGGGGGCCAACTGGCAGCACGCCGTGCTGAATCTGGACGGCCGCCCGGTGCACCTGGTCAATCTGCACCTGACCACGCCCCGGATCGACGTCCGCCGGGGGGACATCCTGCCCGTCGCCGTCCCCGTCGGCGAGACCGCCAGCGCGCGCCGCCGGGAGGTGGCCGCGCTCGTCCCCCGCTTGCGGGCCCTCTCCGCCGGCGGCGACCCGGTGGTCGTCGCCGGGGACCTCAACCTGACCGACCAGACCCCGGAGTTCCGCCGCCTGCTCGACGCCGGCTACGCCAACGCCTACCGCCAGGCCGGCTGGGGCATCGACCTCACTTATCCCGCCGTCGTCCGCGCCCGGATCGTCTTCTTCCCCTTGATCGGGATCGACCACGTCCTCGTCTCCCCCGCCGTTCGGGCCCGCACCGCCTCCGTCTGGCCGGAGGGCGGCTCGTCCGACCACCGCCCGGTGGTCGTCGACCTCGTGCTGCGCCCCGTCGGCTGAGCCCGCCCCGCTCCCCGCCGGACGTGCGACAATCCCCAGCGGAAAGGGGATCAACCGCGCCATGGACAGCACCGCCGCGCCGGCCATCGACTTCGCCCGGTTGGAGATGCCCCTCGGCGAAGCCCTGTTCACCCAGCGCTCCATCCGCCGCCTGCGGCCGGACCCCATCCCCACCGCCGACCTGGAGCTGATCATGGAGGCGGCCGTGCGCGCGCCCAACGGGGGCAACCGCCAGCCGGCGCGCTTCGTGGTGCTGACCGACCGGGACACCATCGCCCGTTTCGGCGCCCTCTACCGCGAGGCCTGGTGGGCCAAGCGGCGCGACGAGGGGCGGCCCTGGACGTCGCGCGCGGACATCCCGGCGGAGGAGCCCGTCTCCCGCTCGGCCGCGCTCCTGGCCGACGAGATGGGCGCCGCGCCCTGCATCGTGCTCGCCCTCGGCAGCGGCCGGGGGCAGGCCGGCTCGGTGCTCCCGGCGGTGCAGAACCTGATGCTCGCGGCCCGGGCGCTGGGCGTCGGCTCCGTGCCGACCACGCTGCACCCCCAGGTCACCGAGCGGGTCAACGCCCTGCTGGGGATCCCGCCGGACGCCGAGCTGCACCTCTGCGTCCCCCTCGGCTACCCCCGGGGGCGCTTCGGACCCACCCGGCGCCGCCCGACGGCGGAGACGGTCTACCTCAACCGCTGGGGCGCTCCCGTTCCCTGGGCCCCTCCCGCCTGAGCCCGCCCCCGGCC
>DATLLM010000536.1:0-10125 GCA_035537855.1 Chloroflexota bacterium
GTAGAGCACCTCGCCGCCGGGGGGCGCCAGGGTGGGGTCGGAGCGGGTAGGGACGTGGACGTAGAGCGCGGTGTCGTCCGGGCCGAGCTGGGCCGGCACCGTGCGCCGCCGGAAGAGGTCGCCCAGGACGCCGTGGTAGTCGCCCGGCATCAGGATGGTGTGGTGGGACAGGTCCGGGTAGCGGTGGCGCAGCCCGAGGTAGAGCAGGAAGAGGCTGGGCGAGAGCTTGAGGCGGTCGAGCCGGGCGTCCGTCCAGTGCCGGCGCCAGCGCTCGGGCACCAGCCGGCGGTAGGTGGCGAGCACGTCCGCGTTGCTCACCACGGCCGCGGCCGGCCAGCGCCGCCCGTCCGCCGTGACCACGCCGCAGACCCGGCCGCGCCCGGGGCCCGCGTCCGGCTCCACCAGGATCTCGGTCGCCCGCGCCCCGTAGACCATCCGCCCCCCGAGTCCCCGAAAGACCTCGACCAGGGCGGTCACCACGGCGTGCATCCCGCCGTGGGCGTAGTGCACCCCACCGGCCTGCTCCAGGAACGGCACCAGGGCGTAGATGCTGGAGGCGGTGGTGGGGTCGCCGCCGATGAAGAGGGGGTGGAAGCTGAACAGGATGCGCAGCCGGGGGTCGCGGAAGTGGCGCGCGGCCAGGGCGTAGACCGAGCGGTCGGCGCGCAGCCTGGCCAGGTCGGGCACGACCCTCAGGAAGCCGCGCAGGGAGGAGAAGTCGGCCGCCCCGAGGTCCTCGAAGCCGCGGCGGTAGAGGCGGCCGGCGTGGGCCATGAAGCGGGCGTAGGCGCGGGCCGCCCCGGGCTCGAACGCCTCCAGCCGGGCGGCCAGCTCCGGCCCGAAGGTGCCGTAGTCGATCGCCGAGCCGTCGGCGAAGCGCACCCGGTAGAACGGCTCGAGCCGGGATAGGCGCAGGCGCTCGCTCAGGGTCGTGCCCCCCAGCCGGAACAGGTCGTCGAGCAGCGCGGGGGCGGTGACGATCGTGGGGCCGGTGTCGAAAGCGTAGCCCCGGTCCTCGATCCACCCGGCGCGCCCCCCGGGCTGGCCGGTCGCCTCGAGGACGGTGACGTCGATCCCGGCCGCTTGCATGCGGATCGCCGCCGCCAGACCGCCGAAGCCGGCGCCGATCACCGCCGCCCGCGGCCGGGCCCCGGCGTCCGTCTCGCTCATCCGCTCGGGGCCTCGCCCAGCGCCCCTCGGAGCGGCACCTCGGCGAGCGCCGCCGGCGCCGCGGGCGCCGGCCGGGTCTCCGCCGGCCGGAGCCAGCGCTCCGTGCGCAGGGTGAGGAAGGCCCCGCCGACGGTGAGCAGCTTCTGCGGCCGGGAGGTGGCCGCGCGGCGGGAGAAGACGTCGTACGCCTGCGCCTCGATCCGCCCCAGGATGGCCCGGTAGAGCCGCCCCGCCACCAGGATCGGCAGGCGGCACTCCGCCGGGAGCAGGAACACCCCGGGGAGCCCGGCGGCGTAGTAGCTCCGGGCCCTGGCCATCTCGTGGCGCATCAGGGCGACGAACGGCGGCGTGACCCGCCGCGCGGCGAGCGCCGCCGCCGCCCCGTCGAAGCGGGCCAGATCCTCGGCCGGGAGGTAGACCCGGCCCCGCCCCAGGTCCTCGCCGACGTCCCGCAGCACGTTGGTCAGCTGCATGGCCATCCCCAGCCGGGCGGCCCGCCCGTAGGCCTCCGGCGACGCCGTCCCCAGCACGTGGCACAGGGCCACCCCCACCGTCCCCGCGACGCGGTAGCAGTACTCCTGGAGCTCGCCGAACGTGCCGATCGTCGCCCGCTCGGTGTCCGAGCGCACCCCCTCGACCAGCAGGCGCAGGCTGCGGGGGGGCACGCCGAACCGCTCGACGACGTCCAGCAGGGCCGCGGTCAGCAGGTGGTTCTCGCCCGCCGCCCGGTCGGGGGCCGGCGCCGGGGGCGCCCCCGGCCGGCGCCGCTCCAGGGCGTCGATCCAGCGCCACCACTCGTCGAGCAGGGGCCGGCCGATCTCAACCGGGTACTCGTCCGCCAGATCGTCGACGGTGCGGCAGAACGCGTAGAGCGATTCCACCGCCAGCCGCCGCTCCGCCGGCAGGAAGCGGGCGGCGAAGGAGAACGTGCGCGCCCGGGCGCCGAACAGGCGCCGGAAGGCGTCCGGGGTGCCGGGCGCCGCCGCTGCGGTCGTGATCGCGCGCTCGCTCAGGCCCACCCCACCAGCCTATCGCCTGCATGCGCACCGTGTCAATAATTTGCACAGGTTTTGCACAGGAATCGGGTGGGGGCGAGTGGGGCCGGAACGGCAAAAACCCCAGGCTCGACGCCGTTACGGGCGTGCTCGCCTGGGGTAGATGCCGGTGGGCGGTGCGGTTGGGCGCTACTTGCGCTTGTGGCGCTCGCGCTTCAGGCGCTTCCGGTATTTATGCCGGGAGATCTTGCGCCGGCGCTTCTTGATGACCGAGCTCATATTCCCCAAGAGTAAGCCAGACCGGCCGCCCCGCTGTCAACGGCCCGCCGGCGCCGGCGGGCCGTCCGGGGGTCACCGCCGCCAGTCGATCGTGCCGTGGCCGCCCCGGGAATCGATGGCCTGCAGGTCGCTGCCGTCGGCGTTGAGCAGGTAGACCCCGCCGCCGGCCAGCATCGCCAGGCGCTTGCCGTCCGGCGACCAGGTGGCGGCCGGATTGTCCTCCCCGAGCTGCGTCAGCCGCCGGGGCGGGCCGCCGTCCACGTCCACGACGAACAGGTCCATCGGCAGCCCGTGAGCCAGCGCCCGCCGCGGCCCGGCGGCCGGCGGCGCCCGCCCCGGCGGCGGGGTGGTCGTCGGCACCGGGGCCATCGGGGCGATGGCGCTGAACACCAGGCGCCGCCCGTCCGGCGAGAACCGCGGCGCCGCCAGGCCCTCCAGCGCTCCCTCGGGGACGAGCGCCACCGGCTGCCTGCCGTCGGCGTCGGCGAGCACCAGCCCCTGGGCCATCGCCGCCCCGCTGAGGTACGCCAGGCGCTTGCCGTCCAGGGAGAGCGCCGGCGACATCCCCCCCGGGGCGAGCGTCTGGCGCTCCCCGCCGGAGGCGGGCACCCGGGCCACCTCGACGATCTGGTCGCGCACCACGCTGCTCTCCACCACCAGCTCGGTGTAGGTGACGTAGAAGGACCGCCCGTCCGGCGCCCACACCGGCGTCTCGTAGCCGACGCCCGGCGCCCCGTGCTCGATCTGCGGCCGGGCCTCCGAGCCGTCCGCGTTCATCACGTAGACGTCCGTCACCGGCAGGGGCAGCAGCCCGCCCGGGCCGCGGGTGGTGGGCAGCGGCGGGGTGTAGCCGTAGGCGATGCGCTGCCCGTCCGGCGACCAGACCGGATCGCGGGCCAGGGCGCCGCCGCCGACCCTGGTCAGCGCCCGGCGCTGCTTCCCGTCGAGGGACACGCAGGTGATATTCCCGTCGCTGCCGAAGACCAGCGGCAACGGCGCGCCGCCGGCTGCGCCGCCGCCGCCCTCCCAGGGGAGGCAGCCCGTCTGGGCCAGTCCGGCCAGGACGGCGCCGGCCCCGAGCGTGGCGCCGCCGAGGCGTCCCAGGGCCCGGCGGCGCCCCTGCCGGGCCGGTCCGGCTTGACGCTGCCTGGAGATGGCCGTTAGTATCTCGGTGGTCCTCATCGCGGGGCGACCATCCTGGTCGCAACAACGGATGAGGTGCTCTCTCGGGGAGTGGCGCAGCCTGGTAGCGCGCAGCGTTCGGGACGCTGAGGTCGGAGGTTCAAGTCCTCTCTCCCCGACCCCACACCCATCCGGCGGTACGGCCCCGTCACCGGGGCGCCGCCGGGTGACCTGATCATCTGACGACCGGGCGCCCGGGCGCCCGCGTGGGGGGGCAGACCCCCGGTACCGGAGGGGTCAGGACCGGCTGACGAAGCCGGCCAGGAAGACGGCCACCAGGATCAGCCCGGCGCCGATCACCCACGCCTGGGTCATGTCCGCGCCGGCCGCCGTGCCCACCGTGCTGATCAGGATGCAGAGCAGGCCGGCCAGCAGGATGAGCGACGCGTACGGGCTGGGGGGCACCCCGCCGACGATGTTGTCGTAGTCCGGCGGGGCGAGCAGGCTGCTGCCCGTCTCGTAGGGCGCCCGCGACGGTGCGGCCGCCGCCTCGGCCTCGGCGGTGGGCGCGGCCGGGGAGACGCCGGTGGCCGGTGGGGGTGCGGCGCTCGCCCGGCTGTCGCGCGCCGGCGCTGTCGTGGTTGCCACTGCTGCTTGCTCCGCGGCCACTCGCGTCTTCAGGCCGGTCCGGCGCCCGCGCCGGGCCCGCTCGCTGCGCCGGCCGCCGGCGTCTCTGCGCCGCCGCCCGCCCGCCGCGCCGCCGGATCGCCGCCCGCGGTGCGCTGCTGGAGGCGCGACTTCGGCGTGGCGTTCATGGCGTCGTCCAGGCCGGGGACGTCGAGCCCGCAGAACGTCCGCAGGTCGTAGCCGTAGAGGTACACCTTGCCGGCGGGGACCTCCTCGCCGCCCTCGGCGGGGACCGGGCCGCCGGTCTCGGCGTCGACGTACATCATCTGCCGGCGCAGCCGCTCACCGGGGAAGTACTTGCGAATCTGGGTCCACTTGCGGGCGCTGATGTGCTCCCGGGCCCAGCCGAAGCGATCGCGGTCAAGCAGCCAGTGCTGGACGTTCTGCGCCATGCCCTTCCCAATCGTGCCCGTCGCCGTCGCCAAGGCGACGATAGCACTTGCTCGAAAGCAGCGTCAATCGAGATCGGTCGCCGCCCGGGAGTGCTCTGCTACCATAAAGTGTCCACATCGATGTCGACCCGGATCGTAGTCGCTGACGACGAAGCCCTCATCCGCATGGATGTCAAGGAGATGCTCACTTCCCTGGGCTACGTCGTGGTCGGGGAGGCGGGTGACGGCCGCAGCGCGGTCAATCAGGCCCGCGAGCTCCGCCCGGACCTGGTCATCATGGACATCAAGATGCCCGAGCTGGACGGAATCGACGCGGCCCGCATCCTCACCGAGGAGGCCATCGCCCCGGTGCTGCTGCTGACCGCCTACAGCGATCAGGAGCTGATCGAGCGGGCGAAGCAGGCCGGCGTGGTCGGCTACATCGTCAAGCCCTTCCAGGAGACCGACCTGGCGCCGGCGATCGAGGTCTCGATGGCCCGCTACCGGGAGTTCCAGACCCTGCGCTCCGAGCTGAAGGACGTGCGGGAGGCGTTCGAGACGCGCAAGGTGGTCGAGCGGGCCAAGGGCCTGCTGATGGACAGCCAGGGCCTCAAAGAGGCCGAGGCGTTCCGCAAGATCCAGCGCCTCTCCATGAATACGCGCAAGTCCATGCGCGAAGTGGCCGAGGCCATCCTGCTCGCGCACGAGCTGTAGCCGTCGCGTGGACGTCATACCTGGCCGGTGAGCGCAGCCAGCCGTCCCGTCCGCCCCGTCGAAGCCCCCCGCTGGATCGGGGCGAACACCGCTCGTAGCCGGCCCCTGTGGCGCCGCCGCCTGCGGCAGGCCCTCGGGCCCCTCTCCCTCGGGCTGGCCACCCTCCTCTTCTGCTGGAAGCTGGTCTTCGGCGGCCTCGTGGTCATCGGCTACGACACGATGACCTACATGTACCCCTACCGGTACTACGCCGCCGCCGCCCTGGCCGAGCGGCGCATCCCCCTCTGGAACCCCGACCTCTACTACGGCGCCCCCTTCCTGGGCAACCTCCAGAGCGCCGTCTTCTACCCCCTGCACCTGCTCTTCCTGCTGCGTCCGCCGACCGAGGCGATGAACTGGTCGGTGGTGCTGCACCTGTTCCTCGCCGCCTTCTTCGGCTACCTGCTGGCCCGCAAGATGCTCGGCCAGGACGCCGTCGGCGCCACCGTCGCCGGGGCCCTGTACGGGCTCAGCGGCTTCGTCGGCTCGCAGGTGGGGCACCTGAACCAGCTCAACGCGGCCGCCTGGCTGCCCGCCGCCCTGCTCGTCGAGCACCTCGCCCTGACCGAGCGCCGCCCCCGCTGGGTGGCCCTGCTGGCCCTGACCATGGCCGTCCAGCTCCTGGCCGGGCACGCCCAGGAGACGTACATGACGGCCGTCCTGCTCGGCCTCTACGCCGCCTTCTTCGTCCTCTGGCGGCTGGCCCGCGCCCGGCGCCGGCCGGCCTCCGTGCTGCGCGACGTCCTCTGGGCGGGGATCGCCCTCGGCGTCGCCGGGGCCCTGGCCGGGGCCCTGGCCGCCCTGCAGCTCCTGCCCACCCAGGAGCTCACCGGCCTCTCCATCCGCGCCGGCGGGATGTCCATCGGCGAGGCCTCATCCTTCTCCCTCCCGCCGCGCCAGCTGTTCGTCGGGCTGCTCCCCGTCTTCGGGCTGGCCGCCCCGACGAGCAACGAGTACCTCGGCTGGGTCGGCTTCGGCGGGCTCGTGCTCGCCCTGGTCGGGCTCCTCTTCCGGGTGCGCCGCCCGCCGGTGCTGTTCTTCGCCCTGCTGGCCCTGGTGAGCTTCCTGCTCGCCCTGGGGAACCACACCCCCCTCTTCCACTACACCTTCCAGATCCCCGGGATGAACCTCTTCCGCGTCCCGGCGCGCTGGCTCCTGCTGACCAGCCTGGCCCTGGCCATGCTCGGCGGCGAGGGGCTGTCCTTCTTGCGCCAGCTGGGCCGCGAGGGCTGGCCGGCGGCCGGCCCCTGGCGGCGCCTCAGCGTGGCCACCCGGCTGCTGGCCGGGGGCCTGGTGGTGGCCGTCCTCGTGGCCGTCCTCTGGCCGCTGCAGCTGGCCGGCGCCGACCCGTTCCCGGTGACCCTCGTCGGCCTCTGGCTCGTGCTGGCCGCCGCCGCCGTCGCCCTGACGTTCTTCGCCCTCTCGGCGGCGCCGAGCGTCTGGCCGGCCACCCTGCTCGCCGTCTGGGTCTTCGCCGAGCTCTTCGCCGCCAGCCGCAGCCTGGAGTACAACAACCCCAATCCGGAGTCCGTCTACACCGCCACCCGCCCCGTGATCGACGCCCTGCGTCAGGGGCAGGGCCCGGACCGGCGAATCCTCTCCACCGCGGCCACCGGCTACCACCCTTCGGACGCCGACCGCCTCGTCGGGCCCTACCGCGCCCGGCTCGGCGAGAAGGGGGTGATGGCCACCCTGGTCAACACCAAGTTCAAGGAGATCATCACCCCCAACCTCTCGATGGTCTTCGGCATCCCCACCATCGACGGCTACGACGGCGGCGTGCTGCCCCTGAAGCGCTACCTGACCTACAAGCGCGTCGCCGTCCCCGCCGAGCAGAACCTCCCGGACTCGCTCCTGCGCGACCAGCTGCGCCAGCTCCCGGCGCCCGCCAAGCTGCGCCTCCTCGGGCCGTCCCACCTGCTGGTGGACTCCCTCGGCGACGTCACCCGGGACGGCGTCTTCTACGATCTGCTCGCTCCCGTCACCGTGCCCTCGGGCGAGACGGCGCGCTTTTCCCGCCTGGCCGACCTGGCCGACCTGGGCGGCCCAGCCCGGCCGGAAGGCGCCGGGCCGCTGGCCGCCGTCGGCCTGGTCAGCGCCCTCGAGGGCGCCACCGCCGTCCCGGACGGCGCCCTGGTCGCCACCGTCACCCTCGGCGACGCCAGCGGCCAGCGCTGGCGCGCCGACCTGGTGGCCGGGCGGGACACCGCCGAGGGCGCCTACACTCCCGGCATCCGCCACCGCCAGCCGGCGCCGCTGACCCCGGAGCGCCCCGGCCCGTCCGTCTACCTCGCCCGCCTCCCGGTCCAGGAGGTGTCGGGCGTCACCTGGGTGGCCGTGCAGAGCCACCTGCCGCCGGCGATGGGCCGGCTGCGCCTCAGCGGGGTGACCCTCATCGGCGCCGGCGATCAGTCCTGGCCCGTCACCATCGCCGGCGACGGGCTGCGCCTCGTGCACCGCTCGGACGTCAAGCTCTACCGGGTGGAGAACGCCCTGCCCCGGGCCTACGTCGTCCCCGAAGGGCGCCTCCAGGACGGGCCGGACGCCGCCGTCGAGACCCTCCAGACGGAGTCCCACCAGCCCGAGCGGGTCGTCCTCCTGGAGCGCGACCCCGGGGCCGCGGACGCGGACGGGGGTTCCCTGCGGGGCCGCCTGCACCACCTGCTGGCCGGCGTCAAGACCTGGCTCGGCATCGCCGTCGATCCCCGCCTCGGCACCGTGCCCGAGGGCCTGGCCTTGCCCGCTGCGCCGGCGGCCCCGGGCACCCCGCCGCCGTCCGCCGACGAGCCATACGGCTACCGCGTCACCTGGGGCACGGACACGCCGGAGCGGGTCGTCTTGCAGGTGGAGGCCGGCCGGCCCGGACTGCTCGTGCTGCGGGACACGTTCTACCCCGGCTGGTCGGCGTTCGTGGACGGCCGTCCCGCCGCCCTGCTGCGTGCCGACGTCAACTTCCGCGCCGTCCCGATCGATGCCGGGTCGCACAGCGTGGAGTTCCGCTACCACTCCCGGGCGTTCGAGCGGGGCCTCCTGATCAGCGCCGTCGCCGTCTGCCTCACCCTGGCCCTGGCCGCCGTCCCTCAGCTCCCCTGGTGGCGCCGCACCAGCGACGAGGACCCCACCTGGTAACGCCGCGGCCCGTGCGGCTGGTGTTCGTCGCCCCGTTCGCCACCCACCCCAAGGCCACCACCAGCGCCCGCGTCCTGCCCCTGGCCCGCGCCCTGGCCGCCCGCGGCCACGCCGTCACCGTCCTGATCCCGCCCTACGACAACCCGGCGGAGGGCGGGCGCAGCTACGACGCCGGCGCGGCGCGCGTGGAAGCGCTCGCCGTCGACGCCGGACTCCCCGAGGAGAGTCCGCGCCAGGCCATCGCCCAGCCGCAGCTGGCGGCGCGCCTCGTGCGGCGGGCCCTCGCCCTGCGCCCGGACGTCGTGCACGTCTTCAAGCCGAAAGCGGTCTCCGGGCTGGCTCAGGGTCTCCTCTGGTACGCCGGCCGCGCCGCCGCCGTCCTGCCCGTCCGGGCCCCCGCCGTGGTGCTGGATACGGACGACTGGGAGGGCTACGGTGGCTGGAACGAGTACGAGGCGTACCCGTGGTGGCAGAAGCTGATCTGCGACCGGCAGGAGCGCTGGGGGCTGACGCACGCCGCCGCCCTGACCGTAGCCAGCCGCACGCTGGAGGCGCAGGCCTGGAGTCACCGCGTCCCCCCCGGGCGCGTCGTCTACCTGCCCAATGGCCTGTCGGCCGCAGACTTCCCCGCCTGGCGCGGCGCCGATCCGGGGCCCGCCCGGGCCCGCCTCGGGCTGGGCGCCGATCCGGTCCTCCTGCTCTACACCCGCTTCTTCGAGTTCCAGCCGGAGCGGGCCCTGGCCGTGCTCGCCGCCGTCCGCGCCCGTGTCCCGGCCGCCCGCCTGCTGGTCGTCGGGGCCGGCAAGTTCGGCCAGGAGCGCCGCCTCGCCGCCCTCGCGGCCGCCCGGGGGCTGGACGACGCCGTGGTGCTCGCCGGCTGGCAGGAGCCGTCGGCGCTGCCGGCGGTGATCGCCACCGCGGACGTCGCGCTCTTCCCGGCGGACGACAACCTGGCCAACCGAGCCAAGTGTTCCGTCAAGCTGCTGCAGTGCCTCTGGCTCGGGCTGCCCGTGGTCGCCGACCGGGTGGGGCAGCTCGCGGAGTACGTCCAGGACGGCGTCAGCGGCGCGCTGTCCGATCCGGAGCAGCCGGAGAGCATGGCCGCCGCCGCCGCGCGGCTCCTCCAGCAGCCGTCGCTCGCCGCGCGTCTGGGCGCGGCCGGCCGGCGCCGGGCGGAAGAGTCGTTCGATTGGGATCGCCTCGCCCCGCTGGCCGAGCGGGCCTACCGAACCGCCCTCAAGCAGACGAGTCGCTGAAGGAGAGCAGCGTCGGTCCCAGAAGGGGATGCGGTTTTAGGCGCGGGCGCGGCCCGTGGGGTCCCGTCAGCGGGGGGGTACCGTATGCGCGGGCGCGGCTCCTGGGGGCCCCCGGAGGGAGACGTCTTCTGCGCGGGCGCGGCGGTGCTCACGCTGCCGCTCCGCCGCGCACGGCATCACTCACGACGCCGGTGAGGTGGGCAGCCGCGGCGCCGGCGCGACCCGCGTATCCCCGCAGGCCCGGGAGTCGAGGCCGGTGGGGTGCGAGCCCGACCACGCTGAGAGCCGAGACGGAACGCCGTCTCCTGTCCCCTCGCGGGCGTCGAGCTTGACGCCGTGCGCGGCGAGGCGGCCGGATAGGGA
>DATLLM010000537.1:0-12645 GCA_035537855.1 Chloroflexota bacterium
GCCGGGTACGACCCGCAGCGGGGCAAGCTCTTGAGCTGGCTGCTGACCATCACCCACCATCGCGCGATCGACGAGCTCCGCCGCCGGCGCAGCCAACCGGAGACCGACGTGCTGGAGGAGCAGCTGGCGGCGGTGGAGGACCCGGGCGCCGACCCCGCCACGTCGCTCGCCCAGGTGGAGGTACGGGAGGCGGTGCAGCAGGCGCTGGCGCAGCTCCCCGAGGCGCAGCGCCGGCCGATCGAGCTGGCCTACTACGGGGGGCTGACCCAGGTGGAGATCGCCCAGCTGCTGCGCGAGCCGCTGGGGACGATCAAGACCCGGATGCGCCTGGGGATGCAGAAGCTGCGGGTGTCGCTGGCGACCGACCCGGAAGGCCTCGCCCGCGCCAGCAGCGTCCGACCGGCCGGCTCCGGTGGCAGGAGCGGGCCGGCGGTGAGCTGAGCCGGCGGCGGGCGGTGGGCGGACGGCGGACACGGACGGGATGAGGGAGATGACGGCGGACACCGGACAGGGGCGCGAGGGCGGGCACGGCGACGCCGTGGCCTACCTCCTGGGGGCGCTCGACGCGGCGGCGCGGGAGCGCTTCGAGGCGCACGTGTCCGGCTGTCCGGAGTGCCTACGCGAGCTGGAGGAGCTGCGGCCGGTGGCCGATCAGCTGGCGCTCTCCGTGCCCCAGGTGGACCCCCCGCCGTCGCTCTCCCGCCGCCTGCTCGTCCGGGCCCACGCCATGACCCCGGCGATGCCGCCGCCTCCGCCGGGAGCGTCGTCCACGTTCCCCGGGGTCGCCGCCCGGCCCCCCGGGCAGACGGGGCAGACGGTGCGGGCGAATCACGCCACCCCGGCCGCCGCGGCCGGGGCCGAGGCGGCGTCGCGCAGTGCGTGGGGCCGCTGGGCCGAGCGTCTCTCGGCGCCGGTGGCGACGGTCGCCCTGGTGGTCGCCCTGGTCTCCGGCGGGATGGTCTACTTCCAGCACGACGAGGTGGAGAAGGCGACTCAGACCAACGCCCTCCTCTCCGAGACGCTGTCCATCATGTACCAGCCGGGCCGCATCGCCCGCGAGCTCAGCGGCGAGTACGGCAACCCGCTCTCCAAGGGCACGGTGTACATGAACCCGGAGGGCAACGACGCCGTGCTCGTCGCCTACAACCTGCCCAAGCTCGCGGCGCGGGAGATCTACCAGGTCTGGTTGAACAACCCGGAGGCCGAGCAGCGGGTCAGCGGGGGCACCTTCAAGGTGGACGACCGCGGTCGCGGGCACCTCATCGTCCGTGCCCCCAGCCGCCTCTCCCAGTACAAGTACTGCGGCGTGACCAAGGAGCCGGAGTCGGGCTCGCCCAAGCCCACCGGGCAGCGCGTCCTCAACGGCTCGATCGCCCCCTGAGAGACCGGCGGGGCAGGGGCGCGAGGACGCGCCCGGCGCCGGGTACAATCCTCAGGGAGAGACCATGGCGCTGACACCGGAGCAGGTCGAACACGTCGCCGCCCTCGCCCGCCTGGGCATCAGCGAGGCGGAGCGGCAGCGCTTCGCCGAGCAGCTGTCCGGCATCCTCGACCACTTCCAGGCCCTCCAGGCCCTGGACACGGAGCAGATTCCGCCGACGGCGCAGGTGCTCGACCTGCGCAACGTGATGCGCACGGACGCCGTCTGCCCTTCGCTGTCCCAGGGCGAGGTGCTGGCGAATGCCCCCCGGGCGCAGGACGGGTTCTTCCGCGTCCAGGCCGTGCTGGAAGAGTAGCCCCGGCGCGGCGCCCCGCCGGCCGGGTCGACCGTCCCGCCCGTTCCGGCGACCCGCCGCCTATCCGCCTTCGTAAGATCGAGACGTGCTATGCCTGACTTGACGTCCCTGACCGTACCGGAGGCCCGTGACCTGCTCGTACGCCGGGAGATCTCGGCCGGCGAGCTGGTGCGGGCCGTACTCGACCGCATCGCCGGCGCCGAGCCGCTCGTGCAGGCGTTCCTCACCGTCACCGCGGACGAGGCCGTGGCCGGGGCGGCCGCGGCCGACGCCGCCCTCGCCGCCGGCGGGGGCGATCCGCAGGCGACGCCGGCGCTGACCGGCATCCCGGTGGCGCTGAAGGACCTCTTCTGCACCCGCGGGGTGCAGACCACGAGCGGCTCGCAGATCCTGAAGGGCTTCGTGCCCCCCTTCGACGCCACCGTGGTGGCCCGCCTGCGGGCCGCCGGCGCCGTCCTCGTCGGCAAGACGAACATGGACGAGTTCGCCATGGGCTCGTCGACGGAGAACTCCGGCTACCAGCAGACCCACAACCCCTGGGACCTGTCCCGGGTGCCGGGCGGCTCCAGCGGCGGCTCGGCCGCCGCCGTCGCGGCCGGGGAGTGCCTGCTCTCGCTCGGGACGGACACCGGGGGGTCGATCCGCCAGCCGGCTTCGCTCTGCGGCGTCACCGGGCTGAAGCCGACCTACGGGCGGGTCTCCCGCTACGGGATGATCGCCTTCGCCTCGTCGCTCGATCAGGCCGGCCCCTTCTCGGCCGGCGTCGAGGGCACGGCGATGGCCCTCCAGGCGATCGCCGGGCACGATCCGCTCGACGCCACGTCGGCCCCCCTGCCCGTCCCGGACTACCGGGCGGCGCTCGCCGGGGGGATCAAGGGGCTGCGGGTCGGCGTGCCCCGGGAGTATTTCGTGGCCGGCACCGAGCCGGACGTCGACCGCCTGGTGCGCGCCGCCATCGCCCAGCTGGCGGCGCTCGGCGCTGAGGTGGGCGAGGTCTCCCTGCCCAGCACCGACCACGGCCTGGCCACCTACTACATCATCGCCCCGGCCGAGGTCTCCTCCAACCTGTCCCGCTACAACGGCATCAAGTACGGCCTGGCGGCCCCGGACGAGCCGGACATGATCCGGGCGATGGAGGTGACCCGCGAGCGCGGCTTCGGCGACGAGGCCAAGCGCCGGATCATGCTCGGCACCTACGCCCTCTCTTCGGGCTACTACGACGCCTACTACCTGAAAGCACAGAAGGTGCGCACGCTGATCCGGCAGGACTTCGACCGGGCCTTCGAGCGCTTCGACGTTCTGGCCACGCCGACCTCCCCGACCACCGCCTTCAAGCTCGGCGCGAAGACCCAGGACCCGCTGGCGATGTACCTCTCGGACGTCTGCACGCTGCCGGTCAACATGGCCGGCCTGCCCGGGATCAGCGTCCCCTGCGGCTTCGACGCCGCCGGCCTGCCGGTGGGGCTCCAGCTGATCGGCAAGGCGTTCGACGAGTCGACCCTGCTGCGGGCCGCGTACACCTACGAACAGGCGACCGATGTTCACACCCGGCGGCCACCGCTGCCCGTGGGAGCGAGAGCGAGCGCATGAAAGTTGACCCGGAGACCCCGGCCGCCCCGACCCGTCCGACCAGCTCGACCCGCCGGGACCCCATCGCCCGGCGCGTCCGCGCCGTCCCCGCCTCCGGCATCCGGCGCTTCTTCGACATCATCAACACCATGCAGGACGTCATCTCCCTGGGCGTCGGCGAGCCGGATTTCGTCACCCCGCTGCACATCCGGCAGGCCGGCATCCGCTCCCTGCAGGAGGGGCACACCGCCTACACCTCCAACTTCGGCACCCTGGCCCTGCGCCGGGCGATCGCTCGCGAGGTGGAGGGCCGCTACGGGGTGGCCTACGACCCGGAGGACCGGGCGAGCGAGATCATCGTCACCGCCGGGGTGAGCGAGGCCCTCGACCTCGCCATCCGGGCGACCATCGACCCGGGCGACGAGGTGATCGTCCCCGAGCCGTCCTACGTCTCCTACGCCCCCTGCGTCGTCTTCGCCGGGGGCACGCCGGTGACCGTGGCCACGACCGCCGATCAGGGCTTCGCCATCACCGCCCGCCAGGTGGCGGCGGCGATCACCCCGCGCACCAAGGCCATCCTGCTCGGCTACCCCAATAACCCCACCGGCACCGCCGTCAGCCGGGCGGAGCTGACCGCCATCGTGCGCCTGGCCGTCGAGCACGACCTGCTGCTCTACTCGGACGAGATCTACTCCCGGCTGGTCTACGAAGGGTGGGACCACACCTGCGTCGCCGCCCTGCCCGGCGCCCGTGACCGCACCGTGCTGCTCAACGGGCTCTCCAAGAGCTACGCCATGACCGGCTGGCGGGTGGGCTACGCCTGCGCCCCGGCGGAGATCCTGGAGGCGATGATGAAGGTGCACCAGTACGGGCTGCTGTGCGCCCCGACCACCGCCCAGGAGGCCGCCGTTGAGGCCCTGGAGCACGGCGAGCCGGACGTGCAGGCCATGCTGGCCGAGTACGCCCGCCGGCGGGAGATGTTCGTCGACGGGCTGAACCGGATCGGACTGGAGTGCGCCCGGCCCCAGGGCGCGTTCTACGCCTTCCCCTCCATCGCCCGCAGCGGCCTGAGCAGCGACGCCTTCGCCGAGGAGCTGCTCTACGGGGAGAAGGTGGCGGTCGTGCCGGGGAGCGCGTTCGGGCCGAGCGGCGAGGGACACGTGCGGATGTGCTACGCCACGAGCTACGAGCAGCTGGAGGAGGCCCTGCGCCGGATCGAGCGCTTCCTTCAGCGCCACGAACGCGGCGGGGAGTCGCGGGAGACGCGGCCGTGACCGGGACCTCAACCGGCGTCCGCGCGGCGGCGCCGGCCGCGCCCGCCGGGGTCGAGTACGAGCCGGTCATCGGGCTGGAGGTCCACGCCCAGCTGCTGACCGAATCCAAGATGTTCTGTGGGTGCAGCGCCCGCTACGCCGGCGCCGCGCCGAACAGCCTGGTCTGCCCCGTCTGCCTGGGCATGCCCGGCGTGCTGCCGGTGATCAACGAGCGGGCGGTGGAGTTCACCGTGCTGACCGCCCTGGCCCTGAACTGCGAGATCCCGGCGTACTCCAAGTTCGACCGCAAGAACTACAACTACCCCGATCTGATGAAGGGCTACCAGATCTCCCAGTTCGATCTGCCCCTCTCCCAGAACGGGTACCTGGAGATCCCCGACCCCGCGGCCGCCGGCGAGACGCGGCGCATCGGGATCACCCGCGTGCACCTCGAGGAGGACACCGCCAACCTGAAGCACGAGCGCGACGTCACGGGCGAGGCCTACTCGCTGATGGACGTCAACCGCTCCGGCGTGCCCTTGATGGAGATCGTCGGCGAGCCGGACCTGCGCTCGCCCGAGGAGGCCGGGGCCTACCTGCGCGAGCTGCGCGCCGTGCTGCGCTACATCGCGGTCTCCACCGCCCACAT
Source organism: Chloroflexota bacterium (assembly GCA_035537855.1). Classification (GTDB taxonomy): domain Bacteria; phylum Chloroflexota; class UBA11872; order UBA12225; family UBA12225; genus DATLLM01. The sequence goes on from DATLLM010000537.1 coordinate 5,208, forward strand.
GGAAGAGGGCGCGTTCCGCTGCGACGCCAACGTCTCCCTGCGTCCGGTCGGGGCGACGGCGCTCGGCGCCAAGGTGGAGGTCAAGAACATGAACTCCTTCCGCGCCGTCGAGCGGGCCCTGGCCTTCGAGATCGCCCGCCAGGCGGAGGTGCTGCGCGCCGGAGGCCGGATCCCCCAGGAGACCCGCGGCTGGGTCGAGGAGCGGGGGGTCACCGTCTCCCAGCGCAGCAAGGAGGAGGCCCACGACTACCGCTACTTTCCGGAGCCGGACCTGCCTCCCCTGTTCCTGACCGCGGAGTGGGTCGACGGCGTCCGGGCCCTCCTGCCCGAGCTTCCGGCGCCGAAGCGCCGGCGCTTCGCGGAGCAGTACGGCCTCTCCCCCGCGGACGCCTTCACCCTGACCGCAACGCGCGACCTGGCCACCTTCTACGAGGCCACCGTCAAGGAAGGCGCCGGCCCCCGGCCGGCGGCCAACTGGATCCTGCGCGACGTGCTCCGCCTGGTGAACGCCGCCGGGGGCGAGCTCGAATCCGGGCGCCTCAGCCCGACCAACCTCGCGTCGCTGATCGAGCTGGTCGAGTCCGGCGCCCTGACCCGCGCCAGCGGGACGGAGGTGCTCGAGGAGTCCTTCCGCACCGGCGCCGATCCGGCCGTCCTGGTCAAGGAGAAAGGGCTGACCCAGGTCAGCGACGCCGGCGCCCTGGACGCGATCGTGGAGGGCGTCCTCGCCGACCCCAAGAGCCAGAAGGCGGTCGCCGATTTCCGCGCCGGCAAGGAGAACGCCATCATGTTCCTCGTCGGCGCGGTGATGAAGCAGACTCGCGGGCGGGCGAACGCCGGCGTGGTGCGCGACCTGCTCAAGCGGCGCCTGGAAGCGGAGACGTCCTCTGACCGGAATTGAGCCCTCCCCCGGCGGGCCCTCGTCCCAACGTGCGGCGTCTCCAGAGCGCCGAAGTGAGCTGGACGTCCGTGCCCCCGCCTAAGCGCCCCTCCCGTTCCGTCCGCCTCGCCCGCCCGGCGCGCCCGGCGCGTCCGGCGCCGCCGCCCGGCGACGGCGCCGCGGACGCGGACGCGGAGGTGGCCCTCACCGGCGTCGCCCACGGAGGCGAGGCCGTCGGCCGCATCGGCGAGAAAGTGGCGTTCGTCGCCTACGGGCTCCCGGGGGAGCGGGTGACCGCCACCCTGACCGAGACGCGCCCGCGCTACGTGCGGGGGCGCGCAGTCACCGTGCTCGAGGCCGCGCCGCAGCGGGAGACGCCGCTCTGCCCCATCTTCGGGATCTGCGGCGGCTGCCACTGGCAGCACGCCGCCTACGCCGCCCAGCTGGAGTTCAAGACGGAGATCCTGCGCGATCAGCTGAGCCGCCTGGGGCGCTTCGCCGGCCCGCCCGTGCTGCCGGCCGTCGCCTCGCCCGATCCCTGGCACTACCGCAACACCGTGCAGATGATCCCTTCCCGCGTCCGCGGCGCCGCCGCTCCCTCCCCGCGGCGCCTCTGCTTCCAGCGGGCCCACTCCCACGATCCCGTCGCCGTCGAGCACTGCTACATCTCGGACCCGCTGATCAATCGCCTGATCGAGAGCGAGTGCTGGGAGGCCTTCACGCAAGGCACCTGGCAGCGTCTCTCCGGGATCGACCTCCGCGTCGTCCCCGGCGTCGCCGCCCAGATCACCCTCTTCGGCGGGCGGCGCCCATCGGGGGAGGAGATCGATCGCTTCCTGAAGAGCGCCCGCGCCACCGCGCGCGAGCTGCAGAGCGTCCTCTTCGCCGCCCGCCGGGGTGATCCCGTCCGCCTCGTGTGGGGCACGTCCGCGCTCACCTACCCCATCGGGGGCGAGCAACTGGAGGTGCCGGCCGGGGTGTTCGTCCAGGTGAATCTTCCGGCCGCCGAGCTGCTCGTGGAGCGCGTGTTGCAGACCCTCGCTCCCGAAGCGACGGACGCCGTGCTCGACGTCTACGCCGGCGCGGGCACCTTCTCCCTGCCCCTCGCCCGGCGCGCCGCCGCCGTCATCGCGGTGGAATCCGACACCCGCGCCACCACCGCCCTCTCCGAGAACGCGGCCCGCGCCGGGCTGACCAACATCCAGGTGCAGCCCAGCCTCGCCGAGGTCGCCCTCCCCCGCCTGGAAGGGGAGATCGATCTGGCGGTCGTCGATCCCCCGCGCCGGGGCTGCGCCGACTCCGTCCTCGATGCCCTGATCCGCCTCTCCCCGCGGCGCATCGTCTACGTCTCGTGCGAGCCGAGCACCCTCGCCCGCGACCTGCGGCGACTCGCCGGATCGGGGTACGCGCTCGACCACTCGGGGGTGGTGGATCTCTTTCCGCAGACCTACCACCTGGAGTCGGTCACCCTCCTGACCAGGACCCAGCGCGGGCCCGCGACGGCGCCGGCGGCCCCGAGGGGGTGACGGCGCCGCGGGACCCGCCTCGGGGGAGGCTCAGATCCCGAGGATCCCCGACGGGGACACGGCGGCGCGGGTCGCCGCCGCGGAAGCGAAGCGCACGGGACTGCCGTCGTTGAGCGCGACTCCCAGCAAGTAGGCGGCGTCGTAGAGGGCGCCGAACGTGGCCGCGCGGCGCAGCGGATCGACGCCGGCGCTGGCCAGGGTCGCGGCGGCCGTCGGGGTGGAGGTGTCCTCCCGTTCCAGAGCGGCCGGCCCGCGGCGGAAGACGGCGGCGCCGTCGGTGCCGCGCTTGGCGAGGACGGACGTGGCCCCGGCGTCGATGAGGACTCGGGCGGCTTCCTGCGAGTCCCCCCGGCGGGTGGCGCGGCGCAGCTCGGATGGGCCACCGCAGACGAGGTCGACGGCGGGGAGCAGGGGCTCCAGATCGGCCGGGACGAGGGGCTTCCCCTGGCCGCCGAGGGCGACGGGCGCGAGGCTGAGCACGGTGCGCACGCCGGCGTCGCGCGCCCGCTTCAGCAGGGCCAGGCCGGCTTCGCCGCGGAGCGCGCCGACGAAGGGGTAGCCGGCGAGGAGCAGGGCGCTGCCCCGTTCGCCGATCACCTGCTCGGGGGCGGCCGGCGCGGGCGCGGCGGCGGTCGCGGTCAGGGGCTGGTACCCGGCGGCGCCGAGGTGCAGGCTGATATCGGTGGCGCCGTGGCGAGCGACGGCGCTGACGTCGACCTCGCGCTCCGAGAGCCACCGCAGCAGGAGGTCGCCGGCGGCGTCCTGACCGGCGACGGCGGCGAGGCGGACGAGGCCGCCGAGCGCGGCGTAGGCGTAGGCGGCGCGGGCGGCCTCGCCGCCGACGTCGATGGCGGTGGTGGCCGCGGGGGCGACCTGGGCCCGCAGCTCGGTGTCCATCTCCCGCTCCGGCTCCCGCTCGACGGACTCGGGCAGGGCCTCGCTCAGGGCGGCGAAGACGGCGACGCCGGCGGTGCCGGCGACGCCGAGCGACGTGCGCTCCTTGCTGGACTCCCGGATGCCGCGGAAGTCGACGGCGATGAAGCTGCGGACGAACGGTTGCTGTGACTGGGACATCCCGACCCCACTTCCCTCTCGCTCTGGTGTGCGCCGGCGCGCCGGCTTCGCTGCTCAGCCGGCGGTGAGGCCGGCGCGGGTCTCCGGGTTGGGCGCCGGGGCGCCGCCGACGGCGCCCATGATGGCGTCGTAGATGGTGCGGAAGGACGCGGCGACGCCCTGGGCGATGTCCGGGTCCTGGATCAGATGGCTGCTCTGCGCCCCGGAGACGATTCGGGCGGTGGCCTCGATGACGGCGATCTGGAGGGCGATCTGCGACCCGGCCGGCGGTGCAGCGGGATCGACGCCGGGGCGCGACGGCTGCCCGGCGAGGGGCGCGGTTTGGGGTGCGTTACTCATGGCGAGGCCTTCGATGCTGCGATGGTGCTACCGGCGTGCTGCGCGGCTCCGGCCGGCGCGCCCGGTCAGGCGGTCTGCCGGAGGTGGTCTGGGACGGCGCCGCGCGTCCTCCCGGGAGTCGTCGCGCCGACGCTCCCGGCCGCGCCGGCGGCGGCGGCGACCAGCGCCCGGAAGAGGCGCGCGTGCTCGGGCCGTGTGGCGGCGAGGTGCTCGGGGTGCCACTGGACGCCGAGGACGAAGGCGTGGTGCGGGGATTCCAGCCCTTCGATGGTCCCGTCCGTGGCGTGGGCGACGGCGACCAGTCCGTCGGCGACGGTGCGGGCCGCCTGATGATGGAAGGTGTTGGTGTCCACGGTGGTGGCCCCGCCGATGACGCCGGCGAGGAGGGAGCCGCCGGCGACGCGCACGGCGTGGGTCACGGCGTCCCGGGCCGCGAGCTGGCGGTGGGCCACCGCCAACGGCTCACCCGGCTCTGCCGGGTGCTCCGGGTGCCCCGGGTGCCCCGGGTGCCCGGAGCGCTGCGCCGGGAGATCCTGCCAGAGACTCCCCCCGGCGGCGACGTTGAGCACCTGGCAGCCGCGGCAGATGGCCAGGACGGGCAGATCGCGGGCCAGGGCGCCGCGCAGCAGGGGCAGCTCGAACGCGTCCCGCTCCGGCTCCGGCTTGACCGTATCGTTCAGGATCGCCTCGCCGTAGTGGCGGGGGTCGACGTCCATCCCGCCGGTGAAGACGAGTCCGTCGACGGCGTCCAGGGTGGCGGCGATCGCCTCCGGGGCGTCGACGGGCAGCAGCACCACCGGCAGGCCGCCGGCCGCGAAGACGGCCGTCAGGTACGGCTCGTTGGCGCCGACGACCCCCCGACCGGTCCCGTCCGGAGGGTGCACGTGGTGTCCGGTGACGCCGATCAGCGGCCGGCCGCCCTGAACCGGCCGTTTTGAAGGAGAAGCGGCTGGCCGTGACACGAGGCGATGATAACTGAGAAGGGGCCGGGGCAGCCCGCGTCGCCGGGAAGTCCGCAGGGGTCGGAGGGTGTCGGGCCGCCCGGCGGGGAGGGTGGAGCGCCGGACGGTGCGGCGCCGCCGGCCGCGCCCGGGGCCGTCCGGACGGTGCGCCGGGTGGCGCGCAACTCGGTTGTGCCGTTCGCGGCGAACCTCGTCGGGCGGGCGGTGGCGATCGTCCTGGCGGTGGTCATGGCCCGCACGCTCGGCGCGAGCGGCACCGGACTCTACGCCGTAGCCGTCAACCTGTGGCTCTACGCCTCGATCGTGGCCGACTTCGGGCTGGGCACCTGGCTGACCCGGGAGGTGGCCCGCCTGGCGGGGGCGCAGCAGCGCACGCAGGCCCGCCAGACGGTGGCCGACGCCCTCGGGCTGCGCCTGATCCTCTCCGCCCTGGCCCTGCCGCTGCTGCTGGTCGCCGGGCTCATCGCCGGGCTCGTCCAGGGCAGCGGTCCGGACGGCGTGCTGCTGGCCACGCTGGCGTTGCTGGGCGTGGGGCTGCTCCCGGGGGCGGTCAGCGCCGCCGGGACGGCGCTGTTCAACGCCTACGAGGAGATGACGTTCCCGGCGGCGGTGCAGCTGGGGACGGCGGTGGTGACCACCGGCGCCGGCGCCACGCTGCTCCTGCTGGGCTACGACGTCGTCGCCCTCGGCTGGGTCTCGCTGCTGGTCAACCTGGCGACGGCGGCCGTCTTCGCCGTCGCCTGCGCCCGGCGCTTCTTCCCGCTCAGCGCCCACCTGCGCCCGGCGCGGCAGCTGGCCCTGGCCCGGGAGGCGCTGCCGCTGATGCTGAACGGCCTGCTCAACAACGTCTTCTTCCGCTTCGACGTGCAGGTGCTCCAGAGCAAGGGCACGGCGGCGGTCGGCTACTACGCCAACGCCTACAAGGTGATCGACGCCGCCGGGGCGGTCCCCTCCAGCTTCGTGCTCGCCCTCTTCCCGCTCCTCGCGCGGCGGGCCGCGAGCGACGAGGGGGCCGGCGGCGCCGGGGCCGGCGTCGGCCGGGTCTACCGCCTGGCGACCAAGCTGCTCATCGCCACCGCCCTGGCGATCGCGGTGCCGGTCACCTACCTGGCCGGGGACCTGGTGCTCTGGCTGTGGGGGCCGGACTTCCTGCCCGACTCGGCGATCGCGCTGGCCATCTTGATCTGGTTCCTGCCCCTGAGCTTCTTCAACGGCCTGACCCAGTACGTCCTGATCGCCATCGGCCGGCAGTCCCGCATCACGCTGGCGTTTGTGGTCGCCGCCCTGTTCAACGTGGGCGCCAACCTGCTGCTCATCCCCCGCTACGGGTACGTCGCCGCCGCCGTGGTGACGATCGCCTCGGAGGTGGTGCTGCTGGTGCCGTTCCTGGTCGCCCTGCGCGGGCGGATCGCCGCCTGGCCGGTGCTGGCGGCGGCCCTACGCCCCGTCCCGGCGGCCGCCGCCGTCGGCGTCGTGCTCCTGTTCGGGCGCGACGTCGCCGAGCCCTGGCGCCTGCTGCTCGCCGTGGCGACGACGGCCGTCTACCCCGTCCTCCTGCTGGTCAGCGGCGTCTTCGATCCGGGCGAGCGCCGGCTCATACAGGGGCTGCTGCCCGCCCGGCTGCGCGGCTGGCTGCCCGCCGGCTGAGGGCCGCGACGTAGAGGTCGAGCGTCGCCGCCGCGACCGCTGGCCAGGCGAAGGCGGCGGCCAGGCGGGGCCCGGCCAGGGCGAGGGCGGCGCGCCGTTCGGGCCGGTCGAGCAGATCCCCGAGCGCGGCCGCGAGGGCCGCGGCGTCGTTCGGGGGGACGACGGCGGCGCCGTCCAGGCCGCCGGGCGCGCCCGGATCGGGGGTGGCCGGGACGGTGGTCAGCACCGGAACGCCCTGGGCCCAGGCGGCCTGGATGCTCGTCCGGCGGCGGGAGGCCCCTTCGCTGAACGGGAGCACGGCCACGTCCAGGCAGCGCAGCCAGCCGGCGACGTCCGCCGGTGGGCAGTAGCCCGTCCAGTGCACCCGGCTCGGCAAGCCGGCCGCCGCCACGCGCTGGCGGACGGCGTCGAGGTAGGCGGCGTTCGTGGGATCGGACGACCCGAGGGGGTCGCCGATCATCAGCAAGGCGACGTCCCGGCCGCCGTCCACCAGCCGGCGCACGGCCTCCACCAGGACATCGACGCCCTTGGTGCGGTTGACGAATCCGAAGTGGCCGGCGAGGGCGGCGTCCGCGTCCAGTCCGAGCCGGGCCCTCCAGGCCGCCCGGTCGAAGCCGGCGGGCGGGGCCACGTCCAGGGCGTTGCCGAGCGGGATGCGGCGGACGGCCGGCGGCGGGGCGAGGTCAGCCGTCCAGGCGTCGAGCTGCCGGACGTCCCCCGGTTCGGCGGCGGCGATCCCGTCGCAGGCCCGGGCGAGCAGGCGGACGGCGAGGGGCCTCAGCCGGCCGGCCTTGGGGAAGAGGTAGGGCACGCGCAGGTCGTGGAAGGTGGTGACGATCGCCGGGGCGTCGCGCCGGCGCCGCAGCCAGCCGGGGAGCAGGTTGATCGTCCCGTCGAGCTGGAACGCGCCCGGTTGGTACTGCAGGTGCAGCACGTCCCAGCGCCCCTCACGGGCGAGGCGGGGGAGCAGGGCGAAGAGGCGCCAGTCCCAGCGCCGTACGGCGCTGGGA
>DATLLM010000538.1:0-3054 GCA_035537855.1 Chloroflexota bacterium
CGGCCCCAGGGCGAGCCGCGCGTGCAGGGCGCGGGCCCCCGCGGCCAGGCCGTCGAGCTCCCGCGCCAGACCCGCAAGGTCGTCCCCGGCCACGAGGGCCGCCTGCTCCCAGGCCGCCGCCAGGCGGCCCATCCGGCGCACTAGCCCCAACACCGACGCTCTGCGTGTCGCCTCGTCCGCGTCCACCACCGTCACCCGTCACCCCTCACACGCGTCCGTGCCGGCGGCGGGGGCGCGGGCGCGCCGGTCAGGATGGCTTCGGCCTCGGCGAGGTGGGCGACGAGCGACCGGCACCGGGCCTCGCTGCCGAAGGCCACCCAGCGCCCGGAGGGCCGGTGCTGGATCCCCCAGCGCCCCGCCAGCCGGCGCGCCACCCATTCGGAATCGATCGCCGTCGCCGTCGTATCCGTCATGGGACCAGTATCGGCTCCCGGTCCCGCCGGGTCATGAGGCTCCGTCATCCCGGTGCCGACCGGGCGCCGGCTGCAACCCGGCGTGGCCACCGGGACGCCCCGGTGGCAACCGGAGAGTGGAGAATCACGAGCGGAAGACGAGGGACCCCGACGCGTCCTCGTCCACGCCCGTGCGCCGCACGATCCAGGCCCTCGGCGTCTGCATCTTGAAGTCGCCGCGCCCGCGGGCCTGTTGCCGGGTTGCCGGTCGAGCCGTGCGCGGCGCCCCGGCCGGGGTGCGCGGGCCCGGGAGAGGGCCCGTCCTCGAAGGACTGAGACCGCGCTGAACCGGCCGACGCGGCGGCGGCGGCGGTGACGGAACTTCATGACGGTCCTGCGCTGACGCGCCACGCTGCGCACGGTGGGGCGTAGCCCTCCCGAAGGAGTCTGTCATGTCCGCACCTCCGCACTCGCTCGCGTCCGCCCTCGAGGACCAGCTCGCGCAGGCCAACGCCCTCGGGCGTACGCCGGTGGTGTTCGTCCACGGCCTGTGGCTGCTGCCCAGCAGCTGGGACCGCTGGGCCACCCTCTTCGAGGAGGCCGGCTATGCCCCTCTGACCCCGGGCTGGCCGGACGACCCCGCCACCGTCGCGGAGGCCAAGGCCCACCCGGAGGTCTTCGCCCACAAGTCCGTGGGACAGGTGGCCGACCACTTGGCCGCGGTGATCGGCCGGCTCAAGAAGAAGCCGGCCGTGATCGGGCACTCCTTCGGCGGCCTGCTGGCCCAGATGCTCGCCGGCCGAGGCCTGACGGCGGCGGCGGTCGCGATCGACGCCGCCCCGTTCCGTGGGGTCCTGCCGCTGCCCATCTCCGCGCTGCGCGCGGCGAGCCCGGTCCTGGGCAACCCCGCCAACTACAACCGCGCCATCCCCCTGACCTACGACCAGTTCCGCTACGCCTTCGCCAACGCCGTGGACGAGGTCGAAGCGAAGGACCTGTATGCCACGTTCGCCGTACCGGCCTCCGGCGAGCCCCTCTTCCAGGCGGCCACGGCCAACCTCAACCCATGGACCGAGGTGAAGGTCGACAGCAAGAATCCCAAGCGCGGCCCCTTGCTGATCATCTCCGGTGAGCTGGATCACACCGTCCCCCGGGCGATCGCGCGGGCCAGCTACAAGAAGCAGAAGCGCAACGCGGGCGTAACCGAGTTCGTCGAGATCGCCAACAGGGGCCACGCGCTGACGATCGACGGTGGCTGGCGCGAGGTGGCCGACACGGCGCTCGCCTTCATCCGGCGCTTCGTCTGACCCGCGCGGCGCCCGGCGTGACGACGATCCGTCCGGCGAGCGCGTCGGGGAACGGCGACGGCGACCCCGGCCGCGCCGGGTCACCGCTTCAGGGACTGGAGGAGCTGCGTCACCTTGGGGGCCGCCTCCTTGAACGCCTGGCTGGCCGGGACCTCGTTCCGCTCGTAGACCGCCTGCAGCACCGGGTCCAGGACCTCGTAGGCCTTGGGGTTGTTGGCGAAGCTGTGCTGCGGCCGGGCGTACTCGAAGGCCTGGACGAACACCTCCAGGTTGGCGCCCCTGGCGGCGGGGGCGACGTCCTTCGTCGTCTGGACCCACTCCGGGGCGAGCGAGCGCCGGGCCGGCTGGCGCTGCCGCTCCCGGATCAGCATCCGCCCCCAGTCCAGACCGGAGACGTAGCGCAGCAGCTGCCAGGCCGCCTCGGGGGCCTTGCTCGACGTGTTCTTGAGCATCACGTACCCGTCCGTGGTGTGGAAGGTGGTCCGCGCGCCGGCCGGCCCCAGCGGGTGGGGGAAGGCGTCCCACGCCAGGGCCGGGTTCTCCGCCTGGTAGGTGGTGATCAGCCAGGAGCCGTTGCGCTCGTTGGCGCCGTACCCCTTGGCGAACGGGCTGCCGGCGCCCTGGGCGGCCGCCTCGTCCGGGCGCGGCACGACGTGCTGCTTCCAGCGCAGGTCCTGCCAGAACTGCAGCGCGTCGAGCGCGGCCGGCTGGTCGAGCAGGCACTTGGTGTCGTCCTTGGGGTCGGTCACCTCGCCGCCCCACGCCCAGACCAGCGGCGCCAGCACGTAGCCGAGGTGGGCGTAGGAGTTGGCGGTGAGTCCGAAGGGCAGCGTCTGGCCCCCCTCGGTCTTGGTCAGCGCCGCGAGCCGGTCGCGGAACTGCGGCCACGCCGTCCGCGCGTCGGGGAAGGGGACGCCGGCCTGCTTGTAGAGCTCGGTGTTGCCGTAGAGGGCCGACGTCCCGCAGTACTTGGGCAGCGCGTACTGCTTCCCGCCGCGCTGGAACGAGGCGAGCTGGCTGGGCAGCCAGTCCTCCGCCTCCGCCTTGGGCACGTCCTTGGCGATGCGCTGGGTGAGGTCCTCCGCCGCGTTGTTGTCGACGAAGAAGTAGAGGGGGTCGCCGAAGCAGTTGCTCACGTCCGGGGCCGCCCCGGCGGCGACCTGGGTCAGCAGCGCCACCTCGTAGGGGCCGGACCCCACCGCCGGCTCGAGCTCCACCTTGATCCCCGTCCGCTCCGTGAACGGCCGGAGGGCCTCGACGTAGGGGGCCGTCAGCTGCGGGGTGAGGCCGTCGTACAGCCGGACCGTCGTGCCCGGGGGGACCGTCCCTCCGGCGCCGCCGGCCGGCGGCCCGGC
>DATLLM010000539.1:0-5913 GCA_035537855.1 Chloroflexota bacterium
TTCGAGGCCCGCGTGCCAGACACGGTTGCCGCCTCGCGGCGCTCGCTGAACCTGAAGCACAGCGACCTCAAACGCTTCCTGATGCCGGATCACGGGCTCTTCGCCGCCGGGCTGATTCGGGACATCGTGCCGGACGCCGAAGTGCACATTCTGCGCGTCCTCAACGACTACGGCGTCGGCGACCTGCTCGGCCTGAGCTGGGTGCTGGGCCAGCTGCCGAAGACGTTTCTGCTGGATGCCCAGGGGCAGCCGAACGGCAAGCGCCTGGTGGTCAACCTGAGCCTGATGGCCGACGTCCCGCCGGGCGTCAACGTCCGCTCGCCGTCGGCGCTCGGGGAGCAGCCGCCCTCGAACGCCTTCCTGCGCTACTGGTTCCCGGCCGCGTCCAGGTCGCGCACGGGCGCCGAGCTGCGTCGGCACCTGCAGCTGCCGGCGAACCGGCCGGTGCTCGAGGCCATCCGGGACGTCCATCTGGGGCTGCAGCAGCTGGTCAGCGCTCTCTCGCTGCCGCTGGCAGGGGCCGGGGGCGCGGGCGCGCCGGTCGCCGGGGACGGTGACCTGCGCGGGCAGCAGCTGCTGGTCGCCGCCGCCGGGAACGACAGTCTGCCCGGGCAGACGCCGCCGCCGCCGCGCCTGCCGGCGCGCTACGACAGCGTGTTCGGCGTGGCCGCCGTCAACCGCAAGCTGGCCGCGGCGAAGTACTCCAACCTGGGGGACGACGTGCAGCTGGGCAACGCCGTCGCCGTCTTCGGGGGCGACGCCGCCCCCGGGCCGAACCCGGACGATCCCAATCTGATCAACACCAATGTCCCGGAGGGGACGGTCGACGCCGTCGTCGGGGTGTTCAGCGCCCCCACGTTCCCCCAGCTCCGGCCCGCCGGGCCGGGCCGAGAGCGGCCGCCGAAGGAGAACGAGACCGGCTGGGCCTACTGGGCGGGCACGTCCTTCGCCACCCCGATCGTCAGCGGGCTCTCGGCGAGCGTGTGGAGCGCGCAGCCGGGCCTGCCGCCGCGCAAGGTGCTGGACGCGGTGCGGAGCTTCGCCAGCGCCGGGACGCAGCTGGCCGCGCCGGTGATCGAGGCCGACCAGGTGCGCTAGAGGCGTCGAGCGGCCCCGCTCCGGCGGGCCTGGCTATACTCCCTGACTGATGGGCAGCACGGCCGGCGCCCCCGGCGCGTCCGGCGCCGCGGGCGGCGAGCGACGGGGGCAGACGCTCCACGTGGTCTCCCACACCCACTGGGACCGGGAGTGGTACCTCACCTTCCAGCGCTTCCGGCTGCGCCTGGTGAGGGTGGTCGACGACCTGCTCGACTTGATGGAGGCGGGCGAGGACTTCCGCTGCTTCCACCTCGACGGCCAGGCGGTGGTGCTCGAAGACTACCTCGAGCTGCGCCCGGGGAACGCGGAGCGTCTGGGGCGGTTGATCGCCAGCGGGCGCATCCTGGTCGGTCCCTGGTACGTCCTCCCGGACGAGTTCCTGATCAGCGGGGAGTCGCACGTCCGCAACCTGATCGTTGGCGGGCAGGTGGTGCGGCGCTTCGGGGAGCCGATGGGGGTGGGGTACCTGCCGGACCTCTTCGGGCACATCTCCCAGATGCCGCAGCTGCTGCGCGACGCCGGGCTGGACTCGGCCGTCCTCTGGCGCGGGCTCTCCGGGGAGCGGGAGGGGCTGCCGAGCGAGCTGACCTGGGAGGCGCCGGACGGGAGCGCCGTGCTCTGCGTCCACCTGCCGGAGCAGTGGGGGTACAGCAACGGGAACGATCTGCCCCTCAATCCGGACGCCGCGTACGCGCGGGTGGAGGGGGTGCGAGCCGAGCGGGCGGCCGTCGCCGGGACGTCGCACCTGCTGCTGATGAACGGCACGGACCACCACGGGGCGCAGCCCGAGCTGCCGGCGCTGCTGCGCACCCTGGACGACCGCTTCCAGGAGGAGGGCGTGCGCGTCCTGCACGCCCGGCTGCCGGAGTTCGTGGCCGACGTGCGCCGGGAGGTGGCGGCGGGGCAGGCGAAGCTGCCCGTGCGCCGGGGGGAGCTGCGGGACAGCAACCGCAGCGGTTCCGACTTCCACAACTACCTGCTGCCCGGCGTCGCCTCGGCGCGGGTCTACCTCAAGCAGGCGAATCACCGCGCGCAGCAGGCGCTCGAGCGCTACGCCGAGCCGCTGGCGAGCGCCGCGTGGACGGCGGGGGCGGCGTACCCGCAGGGGGCGCTGACCCGGAGCTGGAAGTACCTGCTGCAGAATCACCCCCACGACAGCATCTGCGGCTGCAGCCTGGACGCGGTGCACGAGCAGATGATGACCCGCTTCCAGTGGTCGCAGGAGATCGCCGATCAGCTGGCGGTTGAGGCGATGCACCACCTCAACCGCCTGGCGGCGCGCCCGGCGGTGAAGGAGGGCGACACCCCCTTCCGGCTGTTCAACCCGCTGCCCGTGGCGCGCCGGGAGGTCTGGGAGGCGAGCGTCGACGTGCCCCTGGCGAACGCGGCCGGGGCCACGGCCCGGGCCTTCGCCGTGCTCGACGGGGCCGGTCGGGTGCTGCCCCACCACGTCCTGGACGACCGGGTGGTGACGAAGACGGTCGACCACGCGGACGTGCAGCCGGCGCCGCGGAACGTCCGCGTGCGGGCCCTGCGGCTGGCCTTCGGCGCGCCCCTGCCGGGGCTGGGGTACGCCAGCTTTGTGCTGCGCCCGCTGGCCCTGCCGGCCTGGGACCGGCCGGCACCCGGCCCGTCGGACGTGCGGGTCACGCCGTCCTCGCTCGAGAACGAGCACCTGCGGCTGGAGGTGGCCCCGAACGGCACGATCGCCCTGACCGACAAGGCGACGCAGCGCCGTCTGCCGGGGCTGCTGCTCTTCGAAGACGGGGGCGACGCCGGCGACGAGTACACCTACTCCCCGCCGCAGCGGGACCGGGTGGTGAGCTCGCTCGGCTGCGCCGCGACGGTGTCCGTCGAGGCCTGGGGGCCGGTGCTGGGGACCCTGCGACTGGACGTGACCCTGCCCGTGCCGGCCGGGGCGACGGCCGACCGCAAAGCGCGGGACGCGGCGCTCGTGCCGCTGGCGATCTCCACGCGTCTGACCGTCGCCGCGGGGAGCCGGCGGGTGGAGGCGGAGACGGTGGTCGAGAACGCCGCCGAGGACCACCGCCTGCGGGTGCTCTTTCCGGCCGGACTGGCGGCGACGCACCACGCCGTCGACCAGGCGTTCGACGTGGTTGATCGGCCGAACGACTACCCCTGGACGCCGGCCGCCTACTGGAGCGAGGACCCGCCGCAGGCGCACCCCCAGCGCCTGTTCGTCGACCTCGCCGACGGCGACGGCGGGCTGGCGGTGTTCAACCAGGGAATCGCCGAGTACGCGATCACGGGGTCGCCGGGCGGCGGTCGGGGGCTGGCCCTGACGCTGCTGCGCTGCGTCGCCTTCCTCGGCGCGGCGTCGTACCCCAGCACGATCCGGGGCGGCGCCGGGCCGCACCTGGAGACGCCCGGGGCGCAGTGCCCCGGCAGGCACGTCTTCCGCTACGCCCTGCGGCCGCACGGCGGGGACTGGCGGGCGGCCGGGCTGGTGGATGAGGCGAACGCCTACTGCGCGCCGGCGCTAAGCTATCCGGTGGCAGACGGAACACCGGCGGACGGCGCGGCGCCCGCCGCGGGCGCCCTGGGGCTGACCGAGAGCTTCCTCGACGTGAGCGGCCGGGGCGTGACCGTCAGCGCCGTCAAGCGGGCCGAGGCGGCGGACGAGCGCGAGGGCGGGACACGCACCGGGCTCCTGGTGGTGCGGCTGTATAACCCGTCGCCGGCTGGGGCGCAGGCCCGGGTCCGGCTGCGCGGGGGGATCGCCCGGGCCTGGCGGGCGAACATCCTGGAAGCGCCAGGGGAGGCGCTGCCGGTTGGGGACGGCGGGGCGGATGGCGCTGCCGGAGGGGCCGTGCGCGTCGACGTCGGCCCCCGGCGGATCCTCACCCTGCTGCTCGAGCCGGCCTGATGGCGGCGGCGACCGGCGACCGCCGTCCGGGGGCGCGGTAGTGCGCGTCCGCGATCTCGACCGCTGGGCGGCGACGGGCAGCTCCTGGCTGCACCGGTCGTCGCCGGGGGCGAAGTGGCTGCTCCTGGCCGGGGCGGTCGGCCTGGCCATTCTGGGGGCCACCCCGTGGCCGCTGCTGGCGGGGTACGGCGCGCTGGCGGTGGCCGGGATCAGCTGCCGGCTGCCCATGCGCGCCCTGCTGCTGGCTTCGCTGCTGCCGGTGCCGTTGATCGGGCTGTACACCGTCTCGCGCTGGGACGGGACGCTGGCCACGCCGCTGACGATCGTCTCCAAGGGGATGGTGACGGCCCTCGCCGGGCTGCTCGTGGCGGCGACCACCCCGTTCCCGGACCTGCTCGCCCTGCCCACGCGCTTGCTGCCGCGGGTGGTGGCGGACAGCCTGGTGCTGACCTACCGGGCCATCTTCATCCTGGCCGATCAGGTGGAGACGTTCTGGCTGGCGGTGCGGGCCCGGGGCGGCTTCGTGCGCCGGCCGGCGGCCGGGTCGATGCCCTGGGCCGCGCGGGGGACGACCGCGGGGCGGCGGCTGGACGTGACCACCACCGGCCTGGCCCTCTCCGTCCTGCGCGGCGTCGATCTGAGCACCCGGCTGTACGACGTGATGCGGATGCGCGGCTACGCCGGGCGGCTGGCCCCGCGCCGGTCGCTCGCCCTGCGACGCGCGGACTGGCGCGCGCTCGCGCTCGGCGCGGGGCTGGTGGCGCTCGGCCTGGGTGCGCGCCTTACACTGGTGGGGTTGAGCTGATGGCCACGTTGCACGAGACCGCCGGGCGGAGCGCCGCCGGGCCGGGCCCCAGCGGACGCGTTGAGCGCGCCCTTGCCGAGCGGGTGCGCCCGCCGCAGACGGCGGGCGCCCCGGCGGCGCCCGAGCCGGTGGTCGAGGTGCGCGGCCTGCGGCACACCTACGAGGACGGCACGGCCGTCGACTACGGCGAGCGGCCGCTGGAGGTCGCCCCCGGCGAGCGGGTGGTGCTGCTGGGGCCGAACGGCTCGGGGAAGAGCACCCTCCTGCTGCACGTCCTGGGGTTGCTCACGCCGCGCGAGGGGGAGGTGCGCGTCTTCGGCCGCCCGGCGGCCGACCTGCCGCCTGAGTCGCGGGCGCGCGTGTCCGTGCTCCTGCAGCAGGTGGACGAGCAGATCATCGGGCCGACGGTGTGGGACGACGTCGCCTTCACCCCGCGCAACATGGGCCTGCCGCCGGCGGAGGTCGATCGCCTGGTGGCGGCGGCCCTGCGCCGCCTGGACATCTGGGTGCTGCGGCACAAGGTGCCGCACGCCCTCTCGGTCGGGGAGCGGCGCAAAGTGGCCCTGGCCGGGGCGATCGTCTTCGCCACACCGCCGCTGCCGGCGGGCGACGGGACGCCGGGGCGGCCCGGCTTCGGGCCCGGCCTGCTCGTCCTGGACGAGCCGTTCGCCTCGCTCGATCCGCGCTCCCGGGCCACCCTGCTCGAGCTGCTCGAGGAGCTGCGCCGCGACCACAACGCCGCGGTGTTGATGACCACGCACTGGGTCGAGGCGGTGCCGGACCTGGCCGACCGGGTCTACGTCCTGGCCCCGGGCGGCCGGATCACGGCCAGCGGGACGCCGGAGGAGGTCTTCTCCCGGCCGGAGGCGCTCGAGGCGCTGGACGTCGAGCCCCCGGTGCTCTCCCAGCTGTTCCGGTCGCTCGAGCGGCGGGGCATCTCCCTGCCCCCCGCGTTCACCGTCGAGCGGGCGGCGGACGTGCTGGCCGGTTACTGCCGCGCCGGGCGGCGCCTGCCTCCGGCGGACCGCGCGCGGGGGCGGACGGGCCCCGGGCCGGTGGGCGCGCCGGGCGGACCGGGTGCGGAGCGCGAGGGATGACGACCCCCACGCCCGCCCCCGCGCGC
>DATLLM010000540.1:0-2309 GCA_035537855.1 Chloroflexota bacterium
ATCGAGGAGATCGAGGCGGCGTGAGCGAGCCACCGCCGCCGCCGCCGCAGCGCCTGGCCGGGGAATCCGGCGACGAGGCCTACGCCCGCGAGCGGGCGCCGGTGCCGGGGGCGGGCTGCGGACGGGTGACGGGGCGCCGGAAGTACGGCGCCCGCTCGCGGGCGTAGGCCTCGTCGCCGGATTCCCCGGCCAGGCGCGGCGGCGGCGGTGGCTCGCTCACGCCGCCTCGATCTCCTCGATCCACGTGCGCACGACCGCGTCGCTCGGCATGCGCCAGTCGCCACGGGGGGAGAGGGCGACGTCGCCGACTTTCGGGCCGTCCGCCGTGCAGTCCCGCTTCCACTGGTGCCCGAAGAAGCGGCGGAAGAAGACGAGGAGCCACTTGCGGATCTCCTCGCGGTCGTACTCCCCGCCGAAGGCCTCGGCGGCGAGGAAGAGGATGCGCCCGGGGCGGGCCCCGTGCCCGACGAGCCAGTAGAGGAAGAAATCGTGCAGCTCGAAGGGGCCGATCGCGCTCTCGGTCAGCTGGGCGATCCGCCCTTCGGCGTTCACCGGCAGCAGCTCGGGGGAGATGGGGGCGTCGAGGATGTCGAAGAGGACGGAGCGGAGGTGGTCGCCGCCGCTGGCCGACCAGGTCTGGATGCGCTCGTTGGCGACCCAGCGGATGACGAACTCCACCAGCGTCTTGGGAATGCCCGGGTTCAGGTCGTACATGGCGATCTGGTCGCCGGAGTAGGTCGACCAGCCGAGGGCTTTCTCGGAGAGGTCGCCGGTGCCCAGCTCGAGGGCCCGGTGGCGATTCGCCTTCATCATCACCCGCAGCTTGCGGATGCGGGCCTGCACGTTCTCGAACTCCACGTCCGCCAGCTCGGGGTGCTGCCCGACGAAGCCGACGAACGCGTCGAGGTCGTGCTCCCGGCCGGCCTCGCTCAGCCAGCGGGCGTAGGCCTGGGCGGCCGGATGGCGCTGGTCGCGCAGGATGAGGTAGCACTCCTCACGGATGTCCTCCTCCTCGAAGGCCGCGCCGAGGGCCCCGGCCAGCTCGCGTGAGGCGGTGCGGGTGTGCTGCGAGGTGCCCAACCCGGGCAGGGAGACGCAGAGCAGGTTCTCGCGGGGGTGCCCCAGCTGATCGAGGGCGTTCGCCCCGGCGAGGGCGGCCAGGGTGCTGTCCCGGCCGCCGGAGAGGGCGAGCACGAGCCGGGTGTTGCCGAAGTGCTCCATCCGCGTGCGCAAGGCGTTGGTCTGGATCTCGAACACCTCCCAGCAGCGCGTCGCCAGGGTGGCGGTGTCCTTGGGCACGAAGGGGTGGCGGTCGAGCGGGCGGCGCAGCGGCGACCAGCCGGCGGGGAGGTGGGCCTCGAACGGGACGCGCCGCAGCGGGGCCGTCAGGTGCAGGGCGTTGTCGCCGAACGTGCCGAACTTGGCCCGGGCGTGGAGCAAGCCCTCCAGGTCGACGTCGGCGACGACGAGCTGCGCCTGGCGCGAGAAGCGTTGCGATTCGGCCAGCAGCCGGCCGTTCTCGTAGATCATGGCGTGGGAGTCGTAGGCCACGTCCGACGAGGACTCGCCCGGGCCGGCCCCGGCGTAGACGAAGGCGCAGATGCCGGGCCCGGAGGCGCGCCAGCAGACCTGGTGGCGGGCCTCGCCGCGGCCGAGGCGGAAGGGGCTGCCGGAGAGGTTGCCGACGACCGTGGCCCCGGCGCTGGCCAGGAAGGCGTTGGGGGGCAGCTGCACCCAGGCGTCCTCGCAGACCTCGGCCCCCACCACCAGCCCGGGGACGTTGGTGGCGGCGAAGAGCAGGTCGGTGCCGAAGGGGACCGCCTGTCCGGCCACCTCAACGCTCGACCCGGGCGGGACGGAGCGTCCCTCGCGGAACTGGCGCTTGTCGTAGAACTCGCCGTAGTTGGGCAGGTAGGACTTGGGCACGACCCCCAGCAGTCGGCCGCCGTTGAGGACGGCGGCGCAGTTGTAGACCCCCGGGTGGACGTACAGGGGCACGCCGACGAAGGCCAGCGGACGCAGCGCCTCGCGCTCGCCGGCGGCGAGCAGCCAGGCGAGCGACTCCCGGGCCTGCTGGAGCAGGTGGGCGTCCAGGTGCAGGTCGCCGGCGGTGTAGGCGGCGAGCCCCAGCTCCGGGAAGAAGACGGCCCCGACGCCCTCCTCGTGCGCCCGGCGCCACAGCGCGAGGGTCTGCTCGCGGTTGAAGACGAAGTCGGTGACGCGCAGGGGCGGTACGGCCGCCGCCACGCGCACGAAGCCCTCGATCTGGCCAGCGATCACGGCGATGACTCCACGGCGGATTCCAGGTC